>NZ_JAMZBE010000155.1:0-7822 GCF_024158645.1 Halomonas sp. 707B3 | reverse complement strand
GATTTTGAATTCTTCAGTGTAGCGGGGATGGCTCATGGTTCCTCCTAGATACCTTTAGTATAAGGCCTGGAGGTGTCTACGAAACCTGGGGCGATTCATGGTTCGCATAGCTTTCATCGGACGATGAGGCATGCACTTCCGCCGACACGCTGCGCTTAAAATCGGTGACTTCTTCCGGGCGCTCATCAATCAGCAAGGCGTACAGTTTTATATCCGGGTAAGCCTCCGCCACGGCTTGGCAGATATGCTTTAACAGCGTCGTTTTGCCAGAACCGGGCGGTGCCACAATCAACCCCCGCTGCCCCATGCCGATGGGCGTGATCAAATCCATCGCCCGCACTGTGCGCGGCTGATCACTAGGCGCTAGATACAGGCGTGGGGAAGGATGGATGGCGGTGCCGTTTAGGAAGCGTGTTATGGGGTCGTTGGTGGTTGGGTCTTCGACGTCGTTGGTGGGTTTGGGCTCTGGTGGCCTTTTGGTTTTTAGGCTTAGGGTTTTGCGGGTCATGGTAGGGTGGATTGCCTTTTAAATTTGGGTGTTCATGATTAACCCCCGTGCTAACCCATGTTGAGGCCTAGCGTGAAGTTACGAGTAATTTTTTCATCTAAACAGCTTCGCAGGAATGTATTCATCGCTCGCATATCGTTCGATGAATAAAAATCGAGCATCAATGTATTAAATTCCTGCTGCCGCTTCGCTTGCACGTTGATCACCGGGAAGCCGTTAGCCAACAAGATACCGTTCATCATGAAACGGCCAGTGCGCTTGTTGACGTCCCAAAAAAACTGAGCGCGAGCCATTTGTAAAAATGCCGTGATGCCCTGATCGTAAACATCCGTCTCACCGTAGACTTGTTGCTCAACTTCTCGCCATGTTGCATCTAACTCATCGGGAGCAGGCGGCTCATACTCAGAGCCAGCGATAGTGACATAACCTGAACGGAACTTACCCCACTCTAACGCTTCTTCTTTTCCGGCGATCTCGTGAATACTCAGAGCCGTTTTTTTGTCGAATGTAAACTCACCCTGCTCGACCAAATCAAAAATGAACGCCCACGCTTTGGCTTGGTTGATCGCCATGTTCTGATCGCTGATGCGATGCCCACCTACGGTAATACCATCAAGAATGGTCTGCACCTCAGGCAGCGTCATGGCAACGCCTTCCAGATTCACCGCATCGTAAACCAGAGCAGGCACATCTCTTTTAGCCAGCTGTACGGCCAGAGGTAAATTGGGTTTCATGTCCCACATATTAGCTCCTGATGGGTGGCATAAGGTGGTGGTTTACGCTAAGGCTCTCAAGGCGGCTTGCGGCTCTTTGGTCACGGTTTAAGAGAATTTTACTGTTGCGCGTCTTGTTAGCGCTAAGCCCGAAATCCTCACGAATAACTTCAGGATGACGAAACGCAATCTCAATTAACGCCTTAGCTTACCCAGACGACTTACGCCGCCTTGACTTTTCCCCTGACATTAAAACCATGAGCACCATGAGAGCTACAGATAATTTTGATTAACTATTGATGCTCAGCGTCAATGGAACATGGTCACTTGTTGAAATCCAGTCATCGTGCTGGCCGATCTGCAGAGAACACTTTTCCGTGAGATCGGCCGAGGTAAAAACGTAGTCAATGTGGTAAGCCTTCTGGCGGTTTCGCTGCAAGAAAAAAGTTGGGCTGGTCTCACTACCCTGCTCTTCCTCGAAGGCTCGGTGATATTGGCTTTTGAACCCCATCTCACCAAGCTCGGCAACTACGTCCGAGTGATTCCACCAACGGTCAGGCTTATCCCAGCGCACATTGCTATTAAAATCACCGAGAATAACTGTCTTTGACCCACTTAGATCTTTTCGATGGATTTGTAGATACTTCCATAATTGACCTATGTAACCAAACACCTCTTCATTGCGCCCCTTCGTCCAGACAGCAAGCACAGTGAAATCTCCGTCGATGGTAAAGGGAAGGAAGAGCCTGAGGTCTTCCGTACTCCAGTTTAGGCTTTCACTTTCGCTGAACAGCCCAGGTACAGAAAATCTGCCGTTCCAATCTACCTTTTCAATCCGATGACCGTTACGGGGAAAAATGCCTATACCACGGTTTTTTGAATCGCCCAACCACAGGTACGAACCGGCCCACTCCCTATAGCTGGGAGTCGATAGCCCAGGGTCTTCACACTCTTGTACCACCAAAATGTCAGCTTGTAAGCTATCTGCTTGCACAAGTTTCCGCCTCAGTGCTCCATTACAGTTCCAGGTTACGATTCTCATAGATTCGGACAGTTATTGTCGCTAGCAAGCGCGGCTTTGTAATGGAGGCAAAGCCGCAATAAAAAAGACGTCACCGTGACTGACCTTGTTAGCTACAGTCATTAAGGAGCTCAACATCAAGATCATATGGCTCAGTTTCTCCATCATCGGTCCAGGCTCCAGTTGCTGAGATTACGCCATCGTCTACGCCCAAGGTGAGTATTACCCTAGCCTTATGCTCATTCGATTCTCCGTCATACCAATAAGATGCGCCGCCCTCAAATGCTTTGCTATTTCGTACCAGCCGACAGCTACCCGAGTACTTGGCGCCATCATCAGAACCCGAAAAATCGAATACAACCTCATTCTCCCGCCATATGAAATGATTCACATCAACCTTAAACTGAGGCTCACCATTGTAATCGAGGTATATCGTTCCTCTGATCATATTCGACCCCTTCTTTAGCCAGCTAAGAGTGATTATATAACCTTCCGCATAATACTAATGAACGTACCAACATGATAATTGATGTTACATAGCCACCCTAACGACCGTAAACTGCTGTTTAAATTACACTATTTATGGCGCATGGCAGCATATACAAAATTCGCGTACCCGCTTGTTTTTACGATTTGATCATACACTATTCATAAATTTTGCTTTGGTCACGCAGATTTTTGGGGAAATTGTGCTGGGTTAAGGGGTGGATGGTTTAGTGAGTGCGGCACTTGAGGTGGGTGGTTTCTTATGGCGTGGTGGATGGGCGGCTGAACGCCGCCTTCGCGGGTGCCTTCTTCGCTCGTTGCTCTCGCTCAGTCGTTACGCCGCGCTACAGGATTGGGCTATGTGGCTTTATCATCGCGAGCTGAAGCTCCCTCCTACAACTTCAGGCCGCCATAGCCATAGCCATAGCCATAGCACAGGGTAATGAGGGTTCGATTATCATCCCCTCACCATTCACCACTTACGATTCTCCACTGCCCCTTAAAGCTCAATCCCTTTCTGGGCTTTGATGCCTTGGTCTTTGAAGGCGTGTTTGACCACTTTCATTTCGGTGACGGTGTCGGCGAGGTCGATGAGTTGTTGGGGGGCGTAGCGGCCGGTGACGATGGCGTGTTGCATGGCGGGGCGGGCTTGTAGGTCGTCGAGGACTTGGTCTAGGTCGAGGTATTCGTAGCGTAGGGCGATGTTGAGTTCGTCGAGCAGCACCATGTGGTAGCTGTCGTCTTGGAGCATGCGCTTGGCTTGTTCCCAGGCGGCGTTGGCGGCGGCGACGTCGCGTTCGCGGTCTTGGGTGTCCCAGGTGTAGCCTTCGCCCATTACGTGGTAGTCCACGTTGGGCAGGTTGCGGAAGAAGGCTTCTTCGCCGGTGCTGAACGCGCCCTTGATGAACTGCACCACGCCGACCTTCATGCCGTGGCCAAGGGCGCGGGCGAGCATGCCAAAACCGGAGCTGCTTTTGCCTTTGCCGGGGCCAGTAAGCACCAGCAAGATGCCCTGCTCTTTATCGGCGCGGGCAATGCGCTCGTTCATGATTTTCTGCTTGGCCGCCATGCGCTGGGCATGGCGTTCTGGGGTTTTGGCATTTTCGCGCATGGGGTCTCCTTGGGGTGTTTTACGCTTTCAGCACGTAGCGCAGAGTTTCCACGACCTGATCGGTGGTGGTGCACCAGGCTTGTGCTTGGGCGTCGACTTCTTTCAGCGGGTGAACAATATCTTCGCTGTGCAGCGTGATGTAGGGCTTGGCCAGTGCCGCGCAGTAGCCTGCGTCAAAGGCGGCGTTCCACTGTTTGTACTTGTCGCCAAAGCGCACCACCACTAAATCCGCCTGTTCGATCATCGTGCGGGTGCGGATGGCGTTCACTTTGGAGGACTGGTGGTCGCGCCAGAAGCCGTTCTCCGGTTTGCCCAGGTGGTCGCCTGCGGCATCAGAGGCGTCGTGGTCAGTCACCGGGGCGGTAAACACCACATCCAGGCCCGCCGCTTCTGCGCCGCGCTGGATCTCTTCACGCCAGTCAGTGTGAATCTCGCCGGAAAGGTAGACGTAAAAGCTCATGGTAGCTCCTTTAGGGTTGGGGAGTGTCTCGCCGCTCTATGATAGCCCACTGCTGCTTTATGGAAAAACCTTCCATATTTTTAGGCCGGTCGCTGCGCTTTCCCCTATCTATAACTACGCTAGGCTCTGTCTGAAAAGTCGGCGAGCGAAGGTCAGACAAGGCAAAAATCGGCGAAAAGACGGAGTTTACATGTTGTAAATGAGTACTTTGAGCCGATTTTTAACGCCGTATGGCCGAGCGCAGCCAGTTTTCAGACAGAGCCTATCGCTTGGCCGGTGAAGATATCCGCCACCAATTTAGGCGCTGAAGGGAAGTAACCGTGGAAGTAGCTGGCTACCAGCGCGCCATCACGGTAGATCGGTTCGGCTTCGCTGCCTGCCAATTTGCGGGTGCGGGCCAGCGGCTGCATGGAGGTTTCCAACAGCGAGTGGTGGTAGGTGTGGCCGCGCAGTTCGCCGCTTTGGGTGTGTAGGCTTTGCAGCCCAAGTGCTGTCAGCTTACCGGCCATTTTGGCGGTGCCGGGCAGCAGCCCAAGCATGGCGTGGGCACTGCCTTCGCCATCGACTAATTGCTCAACACAGCTCATGAGCCCCCCGCACTCGGCCAGTATCGGTTTGCCTGCGCGGTGGTGGGCGCTGATCGCCTCTAGCATGGGCTGGTTAGCGCTGAAGCGGGCGGCGTGCAGCTCCGGGTAGCCGCCGGGCAGCCAGAGCGCGTCGCATTCTGGTAGTGCTGCGTCGTTGAGCGGTGAGAAGAAGTGCAGCGTCGCGCCCATCTCTTCTAATACATCGAGATTCGCGCGGTAGATAAACGCGAAGGCGTCGTCTTTGGCGATGGCAATGCGCACGCCGCGCAAATAGTCCGGTACGGGCTTGGGGGCATCAGCGCTTAGCGTTACTTCTTTGGGCAGGCGGCCTAGCCCGGCGTCTTCTAACACGTTGGCGGCGGCGTCTAGCTGGGCATCCAGGCCGCTCAGCTCGCTGGCTTGCACTAGGCCCAAGTGGCGGTCGGGGATTTTCATGGCGTCATTACGGGGAATCGCGCCCAACAGCGCAATGCCTTCCGGCATGCTCTCATTCAACAGCTTGCCGTGGCCGGGGCTGCCGATGCGGTTGGCGATCACTTCGTGAATGGCGAGATCGGGGTGGTAGTTGGCCAAGCCCTGCGCTACCGCGCCAAAGGTTTGTGCCATGCCCCAAGCATCGATCACCGGCAGCGCGGGGATGCCCGCCAGAATGGCTAAGTCCGCGCTGGAGGGCGAGCCATCGAATAGCCCCATAGAGCCTTCCACCAAAATCACGTCGGCTTCTTGGGCGGCTTTGGCTAAGCGCCAGCGGCACTCATGCTCGCCGGTCATCCAGGGGTGAAGCTGATACACCGGCTGGCCGGAAGCGACCTCTTGCACCATGGGGTCTAGGTAGTCGGGGCCGTGCTTGAATACCCGCACGGTGCGCCCGGCGTTGCGGTGCAGCCGCGCCAGCGCCGCCGTCACCATAGATTTTCCCTGGCCCGAACCGGGGGCGCTGATGAGCGCTGCGTGTGCTTTTCCCTGGAACATAACGATCCTGTTTATCGGTTAATGGTGATTCCATGTCCATGCGTTAACGGCTGAGTGTCTGCGGGTCGAACCTTTCTTTGCTAAGGTGAAGGTCTTCGTTTGATTCTATGTTCCGCTCTGTTTCACTCACCGGAGTTTTCCGCATGCGTATTCTGTTTACTGGCGGCAGCGGCAAGGCTGGCCGCCATGCGACTGCTTATCTTCGCGATCAAGGTCATCGCGTCACCAATCTGGATTGGGCAGTATCCGACGTGCCCGGCATCACGACTCTAAAAACCGACCTGACCGATGCAGGCCAAGTGTTCAATGCGTGCCAGGCCTACGCAGGGTTCGAAGAGCTTGAACCGGGCACCGGCGTGCCGCGTTACGATGCCATTGTTCATTTCGCCGCCATTCCCGCCATCCTGCATCGGCCGGATAATGAGACCTACCGCATCAATACGCTGAGCACCTACAACGTGCTGGATGCCGCCACCAAGCTGGGCATTCCTAAGGTGATCTTCGCTTCCAGCGAGACCACCTATGGCATTTGTTTTGCCGATGGCGAGAAGAAACCGGACTACCTCCCCGTCGATGAAGAGCACCCCACCGTGCCTCAAGATAGCTATGCGATGAGCAAGGTGGTCAACGAGGTGACCGCACGCTCCTTCCAGGCGCGTTCGGGCATCGACATCTACGGCCTACGCATCAACAACGTTATTGAGCCCCACGAGTACCGTCAGAATTTTCCGGCCTACATGGATGACCCGGCCCTACGTCGCCGCAATATTTTCGCCTACATAGATGCCCGCGACCTGGGCCAGATGGTCGATTGCTGCCTGAAAACGGACGGCCTGGGCTACCAAGTGTTCAACGTCGCCAACGACGATCTCTCGGTTGGCCTAACCAACGCTGAAGTGATCGAGCGCTTCTATGCTGGCGTCCCCATCAAGCGCGACATGGGCGAATTCGAGACGTTCTACAGCAACGAAAAAGCACGTCGACTAGTCGGCTTCGCGCCCCGCCATACGTGGCGGGAAGAGCTATAGCACTAAGCGTTACCCTTTTATCGGCACAAACACTGGCGCGCCCTCCACCTCGACCACCGCGAGCTTTTGGCGGTAGAGGCTTTCTAACGCACTGGGCACCAGCATGGTGTCCCGTGAGCCCCAGCAGGCTTCGCCGCTGGGGTAGAGCAGCAGAATGTGGTCGCACCAGCGGGCGGCTAAATTCAAATCGTGCAGGCACATCATCACCGCGCTGCCCTGGGCGGCCTGCTCGGCCATTAGCGCCATTACTGCGCTTTGGTGGTGTAAATCCAGGTGGTTGGTGGGTTCGTCCGCCAGCCAAATATTGGGCGCTTGGGTAAGCACCGTCGCCATCGCTACCCGCTGGCGTTCACCGCCGGAAAGCGTGTTGACCAAGCGGTGGCGAAGATGCGCCACATCCAGCGCTTCCAGGGCGGCCTCGGCGCGGGCGTAGTCGTCGGCACCTTCCATCTGCCACAGGGAAAGGTACGGGTGGCGGCCAATCAGCGCGGTCTCTAGCACCGTGGCGGGAAAGCCGTCTAGCCGCTCTTGAAACACCAGCCCTAGCTGCTGCGCCACTTGCCGCCTGCGCAGTTGGCTAAGCGGCGTGTTGCCTATCAGCACCTGCCCTGAACGGGGGGCGTTTAACCCCGCCAGCGTATGCAGCAGCGTGGTTTTGCCCGCCCCGTTGGGGCCAAGCACGCCCCACACCTGCCCTGGCTCGATGGTGAGGTTCAGCGCCGTGCCTGCGCTGCGCCCCGGCACGTTGATGATCAGGTCTTGAGTCGCCAAGCGGGTCATCAGCGGCTCCGGTAGAGCAAAAAGAGGAAGGTGGGCACGCCCAGCAGCGCGGTAATCACGCCCACGGGGAGCTGTTCAGGGGCAATCATCGTTCGCGCTAAGGTGTCGGCCAGTACCAGCAGCGTGCCGCCTGCCAGGGCGCAGGCGGGTAAAATC
>NZ_JAMZBE010000154.1:0-7949 GCF_024158645.1 Halomonas sp. 707B3 | reverse complement strand
CATTTAGAGCACATGCTGGCGCTTAGCCGCCTGGGTGTGGTGATTTTGCCCGCCGCTCCAGGGTTTTATCACCGCCCTCAAAGCATGGAAGATCTGATCGACTTTATTGTTGCGCGCATACTCAATCAGTTGGGTATTGCCCACCGCCTGATGCCCCGCTGGGGCGAAGAACAGCACTCAACACATGCATCCAGCGATGCGGAGAACAAGGAAGGCTAATCATGATGTCATGGGCGACGCTATCGGTGTTTGTACCCACGTTTCTGTTTGTTTCTTTAACCCCCGGTATGTGCATGACGCTTGCAATGGTGCTGGGCATGACCCAAGGGGTTAAGCGCACGCTGTGGATGATGGTGGGGGAGTTGATTGGCGTTGGGTTTGTGGCTGCCGCCGCCGGTGCGGGCGTGGCCGCATTGATGCTCCGCCAGCCGGAGCTGTTTATCGCGTTTAAGTGGGTGGGCGGCGCTTACTTGGCCTATCTGGGAATTATGATGTGGCGCTCACGGGGGCGCATGGCGATTCCAAGCGAGTTAGATACTGGCCCTGCCGCTGGGCGTCTTCAGCTTGCCACCCAAGGTTTGGTAACGGCCGTTGCCAACCCAAAAGGGTGGGCGTTTTTTATGGTGCTACTGCCGCCGTTTTTAGATGGCAGTCGGCCGCTTGCGCCGCAGCTCAGTATGCTAATTGCTGTCATTCTCACCATTGAGTTTGCCAGTATGTTGGTATACGCCACCGGCGGTAAAACGTTGCGTAAGCTGCTAGGTAAAAGCGGCAATGTTCGTCTGCTTAATCGTATCGCGGGCACATTGATGATTGGCGTAGGCGTGTGGCTGGCATTGGGTTGAACGAGTCATTCCCTGCATGAATCCCCATGTTTAAACGGGCGGGAAAAAAGTAACACGTAGACTGATGAGTAGCAGTGACCCAAGCAGCAGCCCAAGCCAAGGAAAAGACGGCAAAGGAGGGCGATAACGCCGTTGCCAATTAAGCTGAACAAGCGCACAGACGACCAGACCAAGCAGCACACCGCCCATTAAGTCGCTGAGCCAGTGGACACCAATGATCAGACGCGAAAGTGCCATTGGGATCGTGATGGTAATGGCAAGCCAATATACCCACATCCGCCTGTGTCTCGGCAGCTGTGACGCGACAAAGGCTGCCGTGATACCCACCACTACTACCCATGTGGAGGTATGTGCACTAGGGTAGGAAAATGACCCGACTAAATAGTCCGGTGTGTCAGGCCTAGCCCGCGCAAATACGGCTTTACCTAATGTGTTGAGTGCGCCAATACCGCCCAGCGCTAGCGCCCCATGGGCAAGTAGGTCAATACGTTTGACCAACAG
The DNA here is from genome assembly GCF_024158645.1 of Halomonas sp. 707B3. Lineage (NCBI taxonomy): Bacteria > Pseudomonadati > Pseudomonadota > Gammaproteobacteria > Oceanospirillales > Halomonadaceae > Halomonas > Halomonas sp. 707B3. Next base: position 6,603 of record NZ_JAMZBE010000154.1, on the reverse strand, counting down.
CAACCAGAGTGCCCAAGGGGCGACGAGTGTAATAATCCCCGCTTTATCGCCCACTTCGGCAAGTAGCAGGCTGGCGTCTGTTAGCCAGGGAGTTACCAGCCAGGAGAAGAGTCGCTGCGCCTGCAAGTCAATCAGCAAAGGGCTTGGGTGCTGCATGACCATCAGTGTCCAGGCGGATGCTGCGGTAAGCGCTATGATGCATAAAAAGAGTGAGGCTAAAGGCACCTCGCCGCTGCGACTCATAGCGAGCCACGGGCGGCGCATAGCGGGTATTCGGCGAGCAATACGTGCAATTGCAAAGTACACCCGCCCCTTGTGACCTACTTGCGCGCGGCCCCAGGAGAACATTACGGCCAGTGCCACGACGCTAACGGCCATCATCACCACGGCCATTTCAACATTGGCGGGCAGGTTGAGCCGCTGTTGCCAAGTGTGGCCCAGCAGGTAGCCGGGTAAAACGTATGCCGGTGCCCAAAGAGCAGCAGAAATTACGTTGGCTAAGAGAAAGGTGCGCGCTGGCATATGCATCATGCCCGCGATGAGCGGAATAATAGGGCGTACGGGTCCGACAAAGCGCCCAATAAACACCGAGTAGATACCATAACGCTCAAAAAAACGGGCGCCTCGGCCTAGCCATTCGGGATGAAGCGAAAGCGGCCAACGGGTCACCACGGTATCGCGGTGGCGATAGCCTAAAAAGTAGCTAAGCCCATCGCCTAACACAGCCCCTGCGAAGGCTGCGCCAATTAGCCACGGTAGCGCGACCATTTGATGCCCTGCCATGGAGGCAGCGGCAGTGATAAGCACAACACCGGGCACCAGTAAGCCTACCAGCGCTAGAGATTCCACCATGGCAATCCCCAGCACCAGTAGGAGCAGCAGCGTAGGTGAAAGCGACAGAGATAACAGTGTGTCGGCGATAGACAAGGGCGATTCCGTCCGCAGATGGGTTACACGTTGGCAATAGCTTCGGCACGCGCTTCCAGGCGCTGTACATATCGCTCGAAGCTCTCTTTGCGAAGAGGCAGGCAGGTGGTAATACGCGCTTCTAGCTGCCCAGTTTCCACTAGCACACGACGGGAAAGCGCTCTCTGTAAGCGCTCCCTAACAAGCAAGGCGCCACTTTCACTGGTATCGGGTAGGACCAGCCAGAATGTCGCATTGCCAGCGCGACCCAGAATATCGTGATCACGGCAACGGCTATTGACCTCGCTGCACAGGGCACCCAATAAGGCGGTTTGCGCACGGTGACCAAACTGCTCTTCTGCCATATCCAACTGTGGTAAGTGAAGCACTAGGACTGCCAAGCGCTTATTGAGCATTGCCGCCCGTTGAAATTCATTATTGAGCCGCTCTTTCAGCGTATCAATATGGTAAGCATCACAGTCGCTATCGTTTGGGTCTGTGGCCCGCAGTAGCGCCCGACGGCGTGCATGTTCCCATGGGGGAAGGGCGAGCAGTAGCGTCAACGCCACATGACTAAGTGAAAAAGCAGTCGTCTCAAAAGGTGCTAGCCACCACCAGGCGGAAAGGCAAACCATATTCAGACTAAGCGCGCTCCAAAGCGGCAACAGTAAAAATGTGGCTGCAATGGGTAAGCCGAGCCATAGGGGCGCTGGGCTTGGCTGTGTATAGGTGGCGGTTAGCACAACAATATAGATGCTCGCCAATAACAGTATGCGCGGTATGCAGGGGCGAAACCCTTGGCCTAAATGCATCAGCAAACTGACCAATAACAGCATTGCCAAAAATAGCGGTATTAGCAGTTCGCGGTAGCTGCCCATCGCGTACAGCCACATCATGTAGCCCACCATGATGAACATACTGGCGCTATAGGCCGCAGTCATCAGTCGCTTGGGCAGTGGCGGCACTCTCATGCGGCCTCACTTAGCCGACGTTTCGGGTAGCGGCTTAGGGCTTCGATTGAGAGTGACGCCAGCTCGATCTCCATTAGGGGCTGGTGATAAATGGCGGCGCTGTCGGGTAGAACAGCACATAGGAGCTCGCGCCGTTTAGCGGCCTCTTTGGGCGTTCTCGATAATATGAGGGTGGCGAGTGTCGTGCCATTCAGTCGATAGACGTTTTCAAACTTATAAGTCAACTCGCAGAGTTTTTGGGCGACTGGCCAAAGTTGGTGCCGCTTTACTTGAATGACTAACACTTCGGCATGGATAGCTTCCCGCTCTGAGCGGGTTTGTTCTCGCAGTAAATCGCGTAAGAGCTGCTCGCCTGCCCATAGGTTTGCTCCTGGTACTAGCCTTAGGCGTTGGCGTATATCGCCATTCATATTAATTAACTGGTGAGTGCGTGAAAGGGCCAGTACGCTGAGTGTTGCCAGCGATAAAACCATTAGGAGCCACTCCGGTAGGCTCACCACGGGAGCGAGTAGTAAGCAGCTAAGCATGGCCGCGCATGCATTAAAAATGGCGGCCCAGCGATGTTGAGGCAGCATAAACACTGCTCCCCATGCCCAAATAAGCAGCGCATGCCGCTCAGGTGCGGCGGCAATTAACCCTAGTAGTAGCGTTCCAGCGAGCATCTGCCAGGGCAGCCCAGGAGAGCGGCGATGGCTAAAATCCAGTACCAGCGCCGTAATAAAGAGCCAACCAACCGACAGCCAGAGTAACAGGGCAGCTGCTGGCGGCGCCATGGGCGTCCATAAAGCCAGCGCCACGGCAGCGGCGAGTAGATTGGCTCTTAGCAGGCTGATTTTGTATTTGCTTTGCATGGTGGCTTACTATTTACCTGATAGCGGTTGGCCTATTTAGCAGTAGCATAACGCATTGCTTGGCCTAGTCCTTTGAATCACTCAGTATAATGCCCAAATGGCGTAATATAAGCCCACTTCACTTAGCAACGCTGACCACAACACAGGGAGATAGTATGCGCGGTTCTGATGCATTCCAAGAAGACGCCCAACACCATTTGGCTGCCGGGGATGTGCCCGCGTATATGCAGGCCCTGGGGCAGGGCGCTCGGGCAGCGGCAAGCGCATTGCGACGTGCCAATACCCACATTAAGAATCAAGCGCTTGAGGCAATGGCGCAACGTGTGGCGGCGGCACGCAGTGATATTCTGCAGGCCAATGCCGAGGACATGCAGCGTGGGCGTGACAATGGGCTAGACAATGCACTGCTAGACCGGCTGGCCCTGAATGACCAGCGCATTGACGCGATGATTGAAGGTCTTCGCCAAGTGGCAGCGCTACCCGATCCGGTGGGTGAGATTGACGGCATGAGCTACCGCCCCAGCGGCATTCAGGTTGGCAAAATGCGCGTTCCGCTGGGAGTTATCGGCATTATTTATGAGTCACGCCCCAATGTAACGATCGAAGCGGCCAGCCTGTGTCTTAAATCGGGAAATGCTTGCGTGCTACGCGGTGGCTCTGAAGCCAGCGCCTCTAATGCAGCGCTTAGCCGCTGCCTTCAGGCAGGGCTAGCCGATGCGGGCCTGCCAGCGGGCAGTGTGCAGGTAGTGGCCACTACCGACCGTGCGGCCGTAGGTGAAATGATCAGTATGCCTGCCTATATTGATGTGATTATTCCTCGCGGCGGTAAGTCACTGATTGAGCGTATTTCCCGCGAAGCTAAAGTACCGGTTATCAAACATTTGGACGGCGTATGCCACGTCTATATTGATACCACCGCCGATCCCGCTAAAGCGTTGGCGATTGCCGTTAATGCCAAAACGCACCGCTATGGCACCTGCAACACCATGGAGACGCTGCTGGTGGATGCGCCCGTTGCCGATATTTTGCTGCCGGAGCTGGCCCGGGCCTATGCAGAACATCAGGTAGAGCTGCGTGGCTGTGAGCGCACGCGCGCGTTACTTCCCCAAGCCACTTTGGCTACAGAGGACGATTGGCATGCGGAGTATTTGGCGCCGATCCTCGCCATTAAAGTGGTCGATGGAATGGAAGAGGCGATTGAGCATATTGAGCGCTACGGCTCGCACCATACCGACGCGATTGTGACTCAAGACTACTCGCTGGCGCGGCGTTTTATGGCCGAAGTGGACTCAAGCTCAGTGATAGTGAATGCCTCTACCCGTTTTGCGGATGGCTTTGAGTATGGGTTAGGGGCAGAAATCGGTATCTCCACTGATAAGCTTCACGCCCGTGGTCCGGTGGGGCTTGAAGGCTTAACGACTCAAAAATATATCGTATTGGGTGACGGCCAGGTTAGACAATGAGTGACACGCCCAGCATCGCCGGGCCAATGCGGGTAGGTATGCTCGGGGGGACATTTGACCCCATTCACAACGGCCATCTGCGCAGCGCTGTAGAAGTGCGCGAGGTGTTAGGCCTCAATACGCTGCATATGGTGCCCGCGCCACAGCCGCCCCTGCGAGATACACCGCAGGTGTCGGCTGCCCAGCGCTTAGCCCTCTTAAAAGCGGGCATTGGCGATACGCCAGGGCTGTTAGCGGATGATCGAGAGCTTCAGCGCGACGGCCCCTCATACAGCGTGGATACGCTGGCGGAACTCCGCCAGCAGTATGGCGACGATGTACCGTTAGTCATGGTGATCGGCTTCGATGCCTTTTTACGTTTGGCGAAGTGGGACCGTGCAGAGCAGCTTTTCGAGTTGGCCCACCTAGTGGTCATTGCCCGCCCAGGTTATCAATCTTCTTGGCCCTCAGCATTGAAGGAACTGGTCGGCAATCGAGAAGTCGATAGTGTCGATGTATTAATGCAGCGCACGAGAGGCGGAATGTTGATGCTTGAGTTGCCGTCTTTAATGGCGATATCTGCCACTTATATTCGGGAGCGGCTGCAGGCGGGTAAAAGCGTGCGCTACTTACTACCAGAAGCGGTAGAACAGGCTATTTTTTATCAAGGGCTTTATCAATCCGATGAATAGCGCTGGCAGTCGTGAAAGAAGCCGTTACAATGGCCCGCTTACAGGCTGATGCCACTCGAAATACCGACGTTAGTAACGACACTCGATACCACCACAAGGGGTTGCCTTCAGGAGTCATGCACATCGATACACTGAAAAACCTAGCGATTGACGCGCTAGAAGAGCTTAAAGCACGCGATATTACTCAACTCGACGTTGCGAAATTAACCGAAGTTACCGATCTGATGCTGATTGCCAGCGGTACTTCTACCCGCCACGTGGCCGCACTGGCCCAGAACGTTGTCGAAAAAGCCAAGGCATCCGGCCTTCACCCTCGCGGTGTTGAAGGTGGCGATAATGCCGACTGGGTGCTGGTCGACCTGGGCGATGTGGTGGTTCACATTATGCTTCCAGAAGCCCGTGCGCTGTATGACTTGGAGCGCCTTTGGGCAGATCTGCCTAGCGACGCTGGCGCGATTAGTGAATCGCTGAAGCAGTTTGAAGAGCGAGCCACGATGTCATGAGGATTCGGCTGTTAGCGGTGGGTACAAAAATGCCTGCATGGGTGGAACAAGGCGTTGAGACCTACCGCAAGCGGCTCCCTCGGGATTTCACGCTGGAAATTGAAGAAATACCGCTTGGCCAGCGTGGCAAAAATGCTGATATCGCTAAAGCCCGCGCGCAAGAGGCGCAGCGAATTCGTGAAAAGCTGCGTGGCGATGAAATCGTGGTGGCGCTGGAGGTAAAGGGCAAACCCTGGACCACCGAACAGTTGGCGCAGGAAGCGGATGGCTGGCGCATGGAAGGGCGTGATGTGGTGCTGTTGGTGGGTGGCCCGGACGGCTTAGAGCCTGCGCTTTCCGCTATGGCTGATAAAGCTTGGTCACTTTCGCCGCTAACGCTACCTCACCCGCTCGTGCGAATTATGTTGGCAGAGCAGCTTTATCGCGCCTGGACACTGCTAGTGGGCCACCCCTATCACCGCTAGTGAGCAACACAGAGTTAATCACTAGCCGTTATGTTGCATTTATTCCCCACTGGGGCCCCCGCTTTTATTGTTTGATTTGAGAGTCATCTGTTGCCATGCCCCAGCGCCGTGACACGCTAAAAAATCCTGAGCAAGAGCTGCGTATTTTCCGTGTCAGGGCGCTGCTTGCTGTCTTGGTAGTGATTGTGTTGACGAGCTTGCTGGTAAGCCGCCTTGGCTATTTGCAAATCGTTCAACACGATTTATACAGCACGCGCTCCGAGAAGAACCGGGTACGCGTCGAGCCTCTGCCGCCTAACCGCGGGCTTATCTACGATCGTAACGGTGCGCTGCTGGCGGAAAACCGTCCTACCTACAACCTTACCCTGGTGCGTGAGCGTGTTGATGATCTAGACGACACTCTGGCCCTGCTCGTCGATTTATTAGAGCTACCTGAGGAAGAGATAGAGGCATTTCAGGTGCGCTCGCGGCAGCGTCAGCGTCCTTTTCAACCTGCACTGCTGATGAGTGACTTAAGCGAAGAGCAGATTGCGCGACTGGCCGTTAACCGCCACCGGCTGCCTGGTGTTGAAGTGGAAGCCCAGCTGTTGCGCTACTATCCCGATGCTGAAGTCATGGCTCATGCTCTGGGGTATGTGGGACGTATTAACGCCGAAGAGCTACAGGACTTAGACCCAGGCCGCTACGCGGGCACGCACTTTATTGGCAAGACCGGTGTCGAGCGTTTTTACGAAACCGAGCTACATGGAGAGGCGGGCCTACGCAAGGTAGAGA
>NZ_JAMZBE010000153.1:0-8101 GCF_024158645.1 Halomonas sp. 707B3 | reverse complement strand
GGCCATGAGTGGCGAGCCACTCCACTATGGAAACCCTGCTGAGATTATTAATCCGTCCTTTGTAGTCTGGGGAAGTACTCAAAAATGTATATCCACTCCTGACGAATCGTTTTGATACGCCATTAGCTAGGTGTGCTGAATCAATAAAATTGCCTAAGTTGATTTTCATCAACGCGCATCCATCACATCTTTTTGGTAAGTTGTTCGTTTATATCGGGATTGATGCTGTTCCAATGAGCTCAATTTAAGGAAAGTTAACAAAAAAGGGATTGCCGGTGCGCTTAGCCCCCTTGGTTAGCAAGCTTGTTACGTTCCGCTCTTTACAAGGCCGACTACTGTTGGGTCTTTCCTGTGCCTTGGTCATTTTAGCAGGGGCAGTGTTGGGGATGGCTTGGCAGGTTGGCAAAGGTATGGTGCATGAGACCAATATGGCTCATTTGCGCTACGAGGCAACCTTGCTTGCCGATGAAATTACCCAGCAGGTTGAACAGCGCATTGATGCTCTGGAGCGGCTAAGTGGGGCCATTGGCCTATCGAATGACTCAGCTTGGCTTGGCCATGAATTACAAAAAAACGATGCGTTGCTGTCGTGGTTTGATGGTTTGGTTATTAGTAACGAACAAGGCGTTATTGTGACTGATTGGCCCAGTGTTGTGGGGCGAATAGGTTTGGAAGTCTCAGAGAGTGAATACTACGAAATGGTGCGTGGGGTTCGTCAACCCTATGTAAGCGAGCCTTTTATAGGGCGCGCTAGAGGGGTACCCCTAGTGATAATAAGCGTGCCAAGGCTAGACGAAGAGGGGCGTTTTGCTGGGGTAATAGGAGGAATGGTTAGTCTTGACAGTGGCGGCCTCTTTAACCGGCTAAACACCATACGTCTGGGCCGAGAAGGGTACGCAGCAGTGGTGACGTCCAATGGAAAAGTCCTTTATCACCCAGACCACCAGCTGGTAAACAAGCACGTTGATGAAATCCAGCCTAATCCCTTGCTAGACCTTGCTCTGGATGGCTGGCAGGGAGAGGGAGTGACCGAGTTGGCAGACGGTCGCACAAGCCTGCAGGCATATGCTCAGGTATGGCCCGCCGACTGGGTCGTGGGCCTTTTTCTGCCGGCCAACCAAGCGTATCTTCCGCTCTCCGGGTTTATTTATAAGCTTTTTGGAATTTGGGTAGTTCTTGCACTAATGATAATGCCGCTGCTCTGGTGGCTATTAGCTCGCATTTTAAAGCCGTTAGAACATCTCGAGACGCAAATTGGTGAGGTGGGAGTTGGGCAACGAACCCGGTTGGATTTAGCCACTAATATGCAGGAACTGCAGCAAGTGGCCGAAACGTTTAATCGCGTGGAAAACGAGCGCCAGCAACTGTTTGGTCATTTACAGGAGCGTGAAGCGTTTTTGGATTCTGTGCTTAGTGCCACCCCACAAGGTATGTTTGTTGCTAACTTTGGTGGCATCATTACTTATATGAACCCAGCGTTACTGCACATGTTAGCGATTGAAGCGGATGCGCAGGCGGATGTCTGGATACATCAAATCCATCCAGATGACCGTGAAGGTGCCAAAGATATGTGGGCTCATAGTTTAAAAACAGGCAACGATTTTGTGCGCCAACTACGTTTTATTCGTAGCGATAAAGAAACCCTCTGGTTGGATGTTCATGCACGGGTTGTCATGCTCTCTAAGGGTGGGCATTCGCTAGGGTTGGTCGGGGTAGTGAAAGATATCACCGAACGCCGCCAGCAGGAAGCCTTGCAGCGTTGGGAGGCCGAGCATGATCCGTTGACTGGGCTGCTTAATCGGCGTGGGTTTGATCGCCGCCTTGAAGAAGCGTTTGCTGACTACCAGAAGACCAGTACGCCTTCAGCACTACTACTGTTCGACCTAGACCACTTTAAGCCGATTAATGATGAAGGTGGCCATGCATTAGGCGATGAAATGCTGCGCCGTATTGCGCAGGTAGTGGCTTGGGAGGTGCGCCGAAGTGACCATGTGGCCCGTCAGGGGGGCGATGAATTTGGCGTGCTGCTGCCCAGTTGTACGTTAGGGCAAGCTCAGACGATTGCTGAGTCGTTACGCCAAGCGGTAAGCGAAGTATCGGTTACCCATGAAGGCAAAGAATATACCGTTACCTTGAGCCTTGGTGTCACTACCTTTGATGAGTCTGATGAAACCGTAGAATCTGCTTTATCGCGGGCAGATGCAGCAAGCTACGAAGCGAAAGGGCAAGGCCGGGACGGTGTGGTAGTCAAGCTGCCCAGCGAGTTTGACCCCATGGCGCTTTTTGATTAATGCGTTTTAGGAAAGCCATCTAAACGCCACGTTTTTAACCAGCCGGGCAACTGTTCGGCAGGCATGGGGCGTGCAATTCCGTAACCTTGGGCTAAATGGCAACCAAGGGCTAACAGAGCTTGTGCATGTTCTAAGGTTTCTACTCCCTCTGCTAACACAGGCCGTGAGAATTTTTTAGCTAAAAACACAATGCTTTCAACAATAGCGCGGTCGTCTTTGCTATCGAGCATGTCGCGCACGAAATCTCGATCAACTTTGATGAGCTGCACGGGCAGGTGGCGAAAGTAGGCAAGTGACGAATAGCCCGTGCCGAAGTCATCCAGAGCGACGTCAATGCCCAACCTCTGACAGTTTTCGAGTACATGGAGTGCAGCCTGCATATCATCAAGAGTAGCAGACTCGAGGATTTCGATAGCCAACAGCTGAGGTGGCACGTCTGAATAGCGATTCAATAACTGTTCTAACTGGGGTAAAAAGCCCTGATGCAGTAGATGCTGTGGGCTTATGTTCACACTCACTTGTATCTCAACACCCAATGCTTGCCAGCGTTGCAGCTGTTTAAGAGCGGCTTCGATGACCCATTCACCTAAGCGGAACTCCAGCTCGCTACCTTCTAATAGCGGTAAAAACTCGGCCGGTGCGCGAAGGCCCAAGGTGGGATGTTGCCAACGGATTAACGCCTCAGCACCCACGACCGTTTGTGAGTTAAGGTCTACCTGGGGCTGATAATAAAGTCGAAATTCGTTGTCGCTCAGTCCATGTTGAATAGCGTTTCGCTCTTGCTGCCGTAAACGCACTAGGTGCTCTTCGTCGGTGCTGTAACGCACACACTGGGCTACCCCTAAGGTTTTCGCTTGATACAGTGCTTGGTAGGCATGGCGGAATAGGGTGTCTGGGTCGGCGTTATCCTCTGGATAGCACGTCATACCAATACAGGTAGTCAGTTTTAGCGTGTGCCCATGCACATGAAGTGGTTGTTTAATGGCTCGATGAAGCGCTGCTTCACTCATGCGGTGGGTGGGGGCAGCTATAACAAACTCATCACCACTTAGCCGACCTGCCATACCTAGCTCTTTTAGAGGTTCCACCAGCGCTTCAAGTCGCTTTGCAATGCGCTTTAAAATATCGTTCCCGGCAGGGTAGCCAAATAGGTCATTAAGCCGCTTAAAGTCATCAATGTTTAGCACATACACTGACATTGGCTCGGGCTGCTGAGTGAGCTTTTCAAGCTGTGCGCGCGCTAAACGCTGATTAGGCAAGCCGGTGAGCTCATCAATATTCGCTGCTTTGTAAAGCGCTTCTTCGTGGCGCTTCGTTTCTGTAATATCCGATTGAATAGCAATAAAACCACCACCGGTTTGTTCGGTTGCCGGTAGGGGATTACAGCTAATATGCACCCAATAAGGCGTGCCGTCCTTACGGTAATTCAGCAGTTCTTCCTCAAAGCGCTGGCGATGACGAATAGCGTGGGCAATGCGCTGAGTCGTCGAGCGGTCTGTTGCTTTACCCTGGACAAGCTGGCCTGGCTTTTTACCTACAATTTCCTCAAACGAGTAGCCGCTTAGCCGTGTGAAGCCATCATTAATCCATTCCACTTTTCCATGGGCATCCGTAATCACCACCCCATTGCTGGTGTTTTTAGCCACCATCGAAAGACGAGCGATAGCCTGCTGATCGGTGTACTGTTGGCGAGAGTGACGTAAATTGTTAATGAATTGCCCAATACTGCCTAGCAATGGGGCAAGAAAATCTACTAGGGCCGTATCATAGCCAGTTGGGCGGTTAGCGAGTCCGATCATGGCAATACACTGGCCATGGGAGTGAATCGGTACGCCAAGAAATGCATTTAACGCAGGATGCCCAGGTGGCAACCCTCCGCTCCTCGGGTCGCTAGCGGGGGTATTTGAAATCACCACTTCTTCATGGCGCATGACATGGCCAAACAGCGTATCGAGATTGCTAAAGATCATGCCTTCTGGGGCGTTTTTAGCGAAAAAAAGCCGCGATGGTTCATCCCAAGTGATATCGGTAATTGCATGGGCGACCAAATAGGGGCTGTCAGCACTCTCATAGAGCACTTCGCCAATAAAGCCATACTCACTTGAGGTGAGGGCAAGAAGATCATCCAGCAACGGGTTAAGCGCTTTGGCATTGCCCTGTTCATCGATAAAACTGGCCTGGGCGCGCATAATCGCACGCTCTAACGCCTGCTGCCGTAGCAGCTGCGTTTCCACCCGTTTGCGTGGTGTCACATCCAGCATGGTGCCAATAAGCTGCACCACGTTGCCCTCGACCACTAATGGGTTGCCCGTAATGCGAACCCAGCGCGGTTCACCCGAGACAGTGATCAGTTGGAACGTATCGTTAAATGCTTTGCGTTGCTCAATGGCTGCGTCGATGGCATTGGTTAAGCGCGCACGGTCCTCTAGCGTATAGGCCTGCATCCGCTGTTCAAATGTGCGGGTATCGCGCTTATCGACATCGTACAGCTCGTTCACCACCTCATTCCAATGCGTGGCACGGCTGGGAACATCCATTTCCCATAAGCCAATCGCCGCGTTGCCAATCGCATGGTAAGCACGCAGGGTCAAATAATGCTCAAACTGAAGCACGATGCTTTTGGCGAGCTGAAACAGTAGATCACGCTGTTCATCAGATAGTTGGCGAGGCTGCCGATCCATCACACAAAGCGTACCGATAATATTGCCATTATCTGCCACAAGCGGCATGCCCGCATAAAACACAATAGGAGGCGATGCGGTTACCAGCGGTGAGTGCTGGTGAATAGGGTCTTTGCGTGCATCAACAATTTCATACAGCTGCTGTTGCTGGATCGCTGTGGCGCAAAAGGATTGTTGGCGTACTAGGGTGCGGGGAAAGTCGCCTACGCTGCTTTTGACCCATACTTGCTCGTTATCAACCAGAGTGATCATCGCAAGGGGAACATCGCAGTAAGTAGCGGCTAGACGAGTAATACGATCAAGGTGTTGGTCAGCCGATAGATCACCCAAAGTATAGCGCTTGAGGGTAAGAAGGCGCTGTTCTTCATATTCGGGGCTGCCTGGCAGTACCATAAGTGACCTATAAGTGACGATGCGCGTTTATGCTTACTTTCCCTTATGGCGCGGTAACTGTCTAGCGAGTCGACAAATCTCTGTCAACGGTAGAACATAAGGGGATGCTTATTCGACTGAGAGAGCTTTTGTGGACCTACTTGAGCTGTTTACCCGCACACTAGATGTCACCCTGCCAGTCTTTGCTATGGTGTTCATCGGTATTGCCCTTAAGCGACTTGGGTGGATTGATAGCGAGTTCATATCGACCGCCTCTGCACTGGTGTTTAAAGCCACGCTGCCAACGCTGATTTTTCTGAGTCTAGTCAAAGCTGACCTGAGCGTCGCATTGGATGTGCCGCTTTTGCTATTTTTTGCGGTAGCCACATTAGGCCAGTTTCTGTTCAGCTGGGGGTGGGCGCATTTCCGGGTGCCGGTGGCAGATCGAGGCATCTACGTGCAAGGCGCATTTCGCGGTAACTGCGGAGTGGTGGGGCTGGCGCTAGCGGCAGGGATGTACGGTAACTATGGATTATCAGCGGGTAGCCTGCTGCTGGGCGTGGTGATTGTGATGTACAACGCGCTTTCCGTGGTGGCGCTGGCCGCCTATCAACCGGGGCAATCTACCGATTGGCGCAGCCTGCTGGGGCATATTGTCAAAAACCCACTGATCCTATCCGTTTTTGCCGCGCTACCATTCACGGCATTTTCAATATCGTTGCCTAGCTGGGTTATGACTTCTGGCAACTACTTTGCTTCCCTGACGCTGCCGCTAGCGCTGATATGCATCGGCGCGACGCTTTCTGTGAGCAGCATGCGTGAAGGAAGCCAAGTAGCGTTTAGCGCTAGCAGTATGAAAATGGTGATTTTACCGGTGCTTTCCACAATAGCCGCATGGCTAATGGGCTTTTCAGGCAGCCAGCTTGGGCTACTCTTTCTGTTCTTCGCCAGCCCCACTGCCGCGGCAAGCTTTGTTATGGTGAAAGCCATAAATGGCAACGTCGCCCTGGCGGCTAATATCATCGCGATTACCACCTTAATGGCGAGCTTAACGGTAACGCTTGGTATCTTTGCGCTGCGGTTAGTCGGATGGATTTGAGGTGGCCCGGTTGGCCGTCGCGGAGCAACACGCTATACTATGCGCCCCGTAAGTCCCTGTAGCTCAGTAGGATAGAGCAGCCGCCTCCTAAGCGGCAGGTCGCAGGTTCGACTCCTGCCAGGGACGCCAGTTAAATCAATAGCTTGCCTTATTTTTATTTGAGCAAAATCATCGCTCTTAACGCTGGTTTCCTTAGATTTTCAAGTACTAAAACGCATGATGCATACTACTACGATGCTTGTGTGGCCAAGAGTGTACAGGAGTCGTTTTGCAAGGCGCTGATTTTTAAGTACCAAAAAGTTGTCGATGTGCGCTGCGATTTTGTATGTCTTATTTTCTACTTCTTTGGCTGACTTTTTTAATCTGCTCATGAGTTAAAAATCTACACTCACAAGAGGTTGGACTATGAGCATAGCTGAAGAAGAAAATCGGCATCTTACTGATTTATGTGTCTGTAAACGTTATAAAATTTCGCACTCAACTCTTTAGTGTTGGCTGAAAGGCTGGCTTCTGCCTCCGCCTGTCAGAATTGGCCCACGAGCGGTGGTGCGATGGTCGTTATCTGAGCGTCTCGCTTGGGAACAAAGCAAGCCAAAATAAATTTTATTCGCTATTTCTCTTAAGCCCCTGCGGTCACTAGCATTTCACTGCTTGATCTTGCCCAGGCTGAAGCGGTTAGTGGTACTCGGCTCTGCCACACTGGCTAGAAAACGTTGAGAGCGGGTTAACCGATAACTGCGTTACTCCGTTTTTTTGGCCTCAGCACTCCCTGCTTTAGATTCCCCATTTCAAACTTCTGGTTTTGCAATCATTAGCGCCTTCCTCAAGCTAGGGGGGGCACCCTTGATGTTGATTGGCCACATAGGCAGGGCCGGATGACTATGGTTGAAAGGTTAAATTTTGTATGGAAGAGCTACATCATATTCTCTGACTCCATCTATGGTTGCGCCTGCTTCCTAAACGTGTATAACAGCGCAACCTTCCACGGTCGCCCACGGCCTAAAGGAGGGATGGCGTTTGCTCTACATAAAGGCGATGCCTTGTTTAATACCGTCGTCGAAGGACTATAACAACAGATGAACCAAAGTAACCGTCGTCTTGCCATCCAGGCGTGGCTGTTAATCCTGCTCACTAGCAGTTTCTTGATGGGGCTTAGCATTTTTCTGCTTGACCTTGTTGCTTACGTACCGTTACCTCCGCAGTGGCGCCTCAGCCCAGATGGTAACTTGGCAGTGCTGTTGGTGAGTTTTGGCCTTCTGGCTCTACTGAGCCAACAGTCAAAATGGCGACGCTTAGCAGCAGGTGGTCTTATGGTTGTGCTAGGAGGTTATAGCCTTGGGCAACACCTCTTTGCTCCATCGATAGATGTTGATCTGTCATGGCTCAATGGAAGGCCTCGCTTAGCGCCTATGCCGGCACTCCTGGTTCTGGTTATGGGGGGATGTTGCTTATTGCCACAAACCTCTATTTACACTCAACGCTGCTACCGTGTGATCGGCTGGGTAGCGAGCGGGGTGGGTGTTGCTACCCTCGCTTACCCCTTGATCATGCAAACTTCTTCCTGAATCCGTGAAGCCGGCGCCGACACTTTCCCTATCACCGCCAGCGAGCACTTTTTGATCATTCGCCCGTGCAAGTTGGCTTTCGCAAGCCCGTTA
>NZ_JAMZBE010000152.1:0-8231 GCF_024158645.1 Halomonas sp. 707B3 | reverse complement strand
AACGGGCTTGCGAAAGCCAACTTGCACGGGCGAATGATCAAAAAGTGCTCGCTGGCGGTGATAGGGAAAGTGTCGGCGCCGGCTTCACGGATTCAGGATAATGCTTGATGTAACTCTGGCGTAGCATTCGTTTCCAATAGCCAACCAAAAAACGTACACGTCATTTCAGCGGCTTTTTCGGCGTTTATTAATAGATGATGCCCCATATTTTCATCTACAACGAAGAAGTGCTTACTCATTTTATTGAAAAATGGAGGTTCCTTCTGGTGGTTAGCATTTGCGCAAGCGCCAAGCTCCAGCTGCCTTGCCACTTCCTGCAAACTACAAAGTCTATGCACACACTCCATGCCAATCGCATCCATCAAGCGGCTGATAGGTGGATCAAAAGGCAGAAAGCTCAGTGCTAAGCCTCGGTAGCGATTTAGCTCCCGAACTTCATGCGAATAAGCTAAATCTAGCTGGTCTTGCGGCAGAAAAGTAAGTGCTGTCAAATTATCCATCAGTGGCCTCCCATCAAACAAAAAATAGCCCAACATTGGGCAGCTTTTCCAGAGGGCATCCTAGCTCGAGGTAAACCTCATTTTCTATGACTTCTGTCAATTTTTTACGCCCACATTAATAAATTAGCACCCCTCAAAAATCTCCCCCGTCATTATAATTAGTAAATTTTTAATACTTTTCCACTATATCGATAACTAGAAATATAATTCATTGTATTACCACTTTAAAAAAACCAAAAACTCAAAACGAACAACCCTAAAATATTGATTAATTTATCGACTACTCCTATCAGAAAATTAACCTTTATTACGACTAATACCACTCTATATTTTAAGAATGCATTTTAATTTATCAACTCACAACGTCCAGCAATGCCACCCCCAAAAGTCTTATAAAGCAATATTTTATACGGAGCACTATTGAACCAATACGTTCCCAGAAACCAACACAAAACTCAAACAATGAATAACAACCGATTAACATCCAGCGCTGGAGCACCCAACAATGTTACGGCTAAGTCGACGCAATTTTCTAAAGCTTACTGGCAGCGGCGCCGCAGTGGGCACCCTCTCACTGTCACCCTTATCGCATGGGCAGCAGCCTGATGTACGCCCTACCGCTTCAGGTAATACGACGCTTCCCTACCCACGAAGCAAGGTCGCTAAACTGGCTGACTTAAACATCAACGAGCCCTTTTACTTCACTTATCCTGATGACCGCTCCCCTTGCGCCGTTATTCGCAGAGAGAAGGCAATCAAAGGCGGTATAGGTCCCCAAAAATCCGTCGTCGCTTACAGTACCCAGTGCACGCATATGGGATGCCCAGTCAACTACGACAAAGACGCCGGTACCTTTAAGTGCCCTTGCCACTACAGCATCTTTGATGCTGATAACGCAGGCCAGATGGTGATTGGCCAAGCCACGGAAAATCTACCCAGAGTCGTCCTAGCCTACGAAGAAACTGAAGATACCCTCTACGCCATCTCCGTCGACGGCCTGATTTATGGTCGCCAGGCCAATATTCTTTGATTACGACCAAGCGGTTTCTCTAGGAGAACAACGATGAGCCAGTTCAAGGACCGCATTCCCCTTCCACCAATGAATGCTCAGAAAACTAATATGGCCTGTCATTTCTGTATCGTGGGTTGTGGCTACCACGTTTATAAGTGGCCAGCCAACACAGAAGGAGGAAGAGCGTCGGATCAAAACGCGCTGCGGCTAGATTTCACCCAGCAGCTCTCGCCCATGCAGGTCACCATGACACCCGCCATGGTGAACCAGATCAAGGATCACGATGGCAGTGAACACACCATCATGATCGTTCCCGACAAGGAGTGCAGCGTTAACAAGGGGCTCTCATCCACCCGTGGCGGCCAGATGGCGAGCATTATGTATGCTGAAAATACCCCGATTGGCGAACGGCGTCTGAAGTATCCGCTTCAATACACCGGTGATGATTGGGTAGAGAGCAACTGGGAAACGTCCTTAGCTCTCTATGCGGGCGTAACCCAGCGCATCCTCGACAATGACGGCCCTGATCAGCTGTTTTTTAATTTATTTGACCATGGCGGCGCTGGCGGTGGTTTTGAGAATACCTGGGCTACCGGCAAGCTGATTTTTAGCGGCCTGCAAAGCCAGATGGTCAGAATTCACAACCGGCCTGCCTATAATTCAGAGTGCCATGCCACCCGTGATATGGGTATAGGCGAGCTCAACAACAGCTATGAAGACGCCGAGGTGGCCGATGTCATCTTCTCCATTGGCGGCAACTCCTATGAGACCCAAACCAACTGGTTTCTGGCGCACTGGGAGCCGAACCTCAACGGCTCCAATATCAGTAAGAAGCAGGCATGGTTTCCCGAAGAGACGGTCAGGCGGGGCAAAGTGATCCTGGTGGACCCGCGCCGCACGCCCACCGTTGCCATCTGCGAGACCATTGCCGGCAAAGAGAACGTGCTTCACCTAGCGATACAGCCCGGCACCGATACTGCCCTATTTAACGGGCTTCTTAGCTATGTCGTAGAGCAAGGCTGGCATGACCAAGCATTCATCGCAGCGTTTACCAGCGGCTTCGATGCCATGCTGGATGCCAATCGGCTAGGGTTGGATGAGTGCAGCCGGATTACCGGCGTGCCCAGAGACGCCCTTATCAAAGCAGCCGAGTGGGCCTACCAACCCAAAGCGAGTGGCCACCCTCCCCGTACAATGCACGCCTATGAGAAAGGAATCATCTGGGGCAATGACAACTACCGCATCCAATCCTCCCTCGTCAATCTAGTGCTGGCCACGCATAACGTCGGCCGACGCGGTACCGGGGTGGTGAGAATGGGAGGACACCAGGAAGGCTACACACGGCCACCCTACCCAGGTGGTCGGCCAGCGCCTTATATCGATCAAGAGCTGATCAAAGACAATGGCATGATGTTAACGGTGTGGGCTTGTAACGCGTTTCAGACCACGGTCAATGCTGAGACCTATCGGCAGGCCATTAAGCGTCGTGCCACTATTGTTAACCAAGCCCTTGCCGAAGCGCGTGGTGCCACCACTGAAGAGCTGGTCGATATTGTCTATGATGCCGTTAAAAACAAAGGTGGCCTATTCATTGTCGATATCGATCTCTACCGAACTAAATTTGCCGAGTACGCCCATCTAGTGCTGCCTGCTACCCATCCCGGCGAGATGAACTTAACCTCTATGAATGGAGAGCGTCGGCTCCGACTGTCTGAGCGTTTTATGGACCCTCCCGGCATCGCCAAGCCGGACTGCCTTATTGCTGCCGATATCGCCAACGCACTCAAAGCGCGCTATGAGACTGCTGGCAACCAAGAGATGGCTGGACGCTTCTCAGGTTTCGATTGGACCACCGAGGAGGATGCCTTCAACGATGGCTTCCGTATGGCGCACGAAAAAGCGATCGATAGCCAAGGCGGGCCAACCGGCCATTTGGCAACCTACGAGCGCCTCAGAGCTGCCGGTAACAATGGTGTGCAGCTACCGATCAAGGAGTATCGGGACGGCAAACTGATTGGTACCGAGATGCTATACACCGACAACCGCTTTGATACCGATGACGGTAAGGCGCATTTCCAGCCCTCCCCGTGGAATGGGCTACCGGGAGTTGTCCAGCAGCAGAAAGAGACGTACGACTTCTGGATTAATAACGGCCGCACCAACCTGATTTGGCAGTCTGCCTATCATGATCAGCATTTGGCGTTCCGCAAGGGCCGCTTCCCGATGGCGCCCATAGAAATAAACCCGCAGGATGCCGAGGCATTGGGTATCTCCAATGGGGATATTGTCGAAGTCTATAACAACTACGGCGCGACCAACGCCATGGCCTATTTGGAACCGGATATTGAGAGAGGCCAAGTATTTATGATGTTCGGCTACCCCAATGGGGTGCAGGGAGATGTCATCAGCGAATGGACGGACCGTAACGTTATTCCTTATTACAAGGGCACTTGGGCCAATATCCGTCGCTTAGGTAGTAATGCCGCCTACCTTCGGGATGTGTCTTTTAAACGGCGGCGTTACTCCTAGGGAGTGTGTAGGCCAAGGAAGGCACTATATGAATAAGTTCCTTTTTACAGGAATGAGGAGCTCCCACATCTTTGTAGGGGCTAGTTTCTTTTGAGCCTAGACTTCTTCACTATAATCTACCTCTATTTGCGGACACTGCCTGCTCTATCATTTATGGTGATAAACTGCTTTCGACAACGTTGCCCTAACCACCTGTTGCATTCATAAACCTCACGATCTGAACCTCACCATCTGTCGTAAAATGATGACGCTCAGGCTTTTTCATCATTGCCGCCACTATGTGCACTTTAAGCCGCTGGATATCACCTGGATAACGTCGCATGACAGCGCGCAAATCTACCGAGTGCTCATTGCCCAGGCAAAGGAGTAGCCGCCCTTCAGCCGTCACCCGAACACGATTACAGACAGCGCAGAAATTGTGGCTATGGGGAGAAATAAAGCCAATCCGCGACTGGCTGTCTACCATGCGGTAATAACGGGATGGCCCTAGGGTGGTCTCGGTGGTGGGTAAGAGTTGATAGTGCTTTTCTATGGTCTCGCGTACCGTATCGGTGGAAAGAAAGGTTTCACCACGGTTATGCTCGCTGATAGCGCCCAACGGCATTTCCTCGATAAAACTGATATCCACTTCCTCATCACGGGCAAAGTTTACCAAGTCGAGAATTTCGTCGTCGTTACGACCCTTGAGCAATACAGCGTTGAGCTTAATCGACTGAAAGCCAGCGCGGCGAGCTGCGCGGATACCCGCTACCACCTGGCTAAGGTCACCTGTCCGGGTTAATGCTTTAAAGCGCTCGGGCTTGAGTGAGTCGAGACTGATATTAAGGCGATCAAGTCCGCCTAAACGTAAGGCCTCGGCATGTTTGACTAATCCTGAGCCGTTGGTGGTCATGGCCAGCTCGCGTAGGCCTTCCAATTCACCGAGTTTTTGCACTAGCGTTAGTACGCCCTGGCGTACCAGCGGTTCCCCGCCAGTTAGGCGGATTTTTTCCACCCCCAGCTCGACGAAGGCCTGCGACAGCGTGGCTATCTCTTCAAGGGTAAGCAGTTGGGCCCGAGGCAGAAAGGTCATCTCCTCCGCCATGCAATAAACACAGCGGAAATCACAACGATCAGTTACCGATATGCGTAGGTAGCGCACCGTACGGCCAAACCCATCGACTAGCGCACTCATTCTGAGGGCTCCTCTGCTTGACTGGCATTAACGGGCAGCCGAGCTATGAGCCCTCTCACTTCGGCGGTGATCTCTTCAATGGTTTCCTCATCATAAAACTGGCCCCGTCGCTTGCGCAGGCCGTTCTCATACAGCTTGACGTGCTCAGTGGGTATAACGCCCGCTTTGGAAAGACAGTGACTGGCGCAATGCATCTGGCACCCGTCAATAGCTACGATAGGCCGCCCGGAGCGGGCGATGCGTACCAAACCGGGCACGCCACCGCCGACACCAGCAATGCAGGACATTTCTGCCTCTCCTGCATGATCAAGACGCAGAGCAACACTATTGGCCAGTTGCGCCACATCAGAACAGCCGGAGCAGGCATAAATCAGTGTGCGCGGTTTATGATGTGAAGCCATACCCTCTCCTATAAAAGCAAACGACGTCAGTGGTCACGCCAAAAAAAGCGACTCAAGCGTTGAACTGACTGATCGGGTAATAGGGGTACGCGCCCCCTTCTGTCACGTCGGTGCCTGGATTAATCATCAAATATCCATGGGCCTGGCTAGCCGCGCTGAGCATATGCGAGCCCTGTCCGCCCGCTAACTGCGCCACGGGAGTCCCTTGTGACCAATCCAATTCCACCCGTAATAGCTCGCAGCGCCCTTGGGGCCCACGCTGAGAAAAACCGGCTTTTACCGGGTAACGCTGTAGAGCCGCTTCAGCTCTACCTTGCATGGCATGTATAAACGGCAGCGCCAGCAGTTGCCAGCCCACCAGGGAGGCCACGGGGTTACCCGGCAGCGCCATTAACGGTATGGAAGACAATGGCTCCGCGCCTAGATAACCGAAAGCAAAGGGTTTTCCCGGTTTCATCGCGACACCATGAAAATGCAGCCCGCCGCGCTGCTCAATCACCGAACGAACATGATCCTCTTCGCCTACCGAAACGCCCCCAGTGCACACCACTAAATCTGCAGCGGTTTGTGCTTGCTCAAAGGCCTGATGCAATGACGTCGGCGAATCTGCGATGATCCCCAAATCCAGCACGTCGCACTGCGCCTGTGCTAGCAGAACGTTAAGCATGGCGCGATTGCTGTCGTATACCTGCCCCGGTGATCGCGCCGTACCTGGGGCAATCAGCTCATCGCCCGTTGAGAGGAGTGCCACCCGCAGGCGCCGTTTGACGGTCACAGCATTTACCCCATGGCTCGCCAGCAGCGCAATCGACGCGGCATCAAGCAACTTACCCGCGGCGAGTAGTGGGGATCCCATGCGAGTCTCCTCACCCTGGCGGCGAATATTAGCGCCTACCACCAAGCTACCCTCGAGGTGTATATGCCCGCGCTGATCAAGAGTCACCCGCTCTTGAGGCACCACAATATCTGCCCCCATGGGCACCGGCGCGCCGGTAAAAATACGCGCGCAGCCTCCTTCCGGTAGCAGCATGACGCCTGCGCCAGCCGGTACGCGTTGAAGAATGGGTAAACCTGCGCCGGGAGGTACCGCTTGGTAATCAGCCAGACACAGCGCGTAACCATCCATAGCGCTATTATCCACACCCGGCATATCGAGAGGTGCGACCAGCGTTTCTGCCAGTACTCGCCCCGCCGATTGTCCAAGGGTGATGTTTTCTACTGCATTAATGGGCGTGGCGGCGTCGATAAGCCGTTGGCGTGCATCAAACAGCTCTAACAAGCCGGGCGTGACTATTTCTGCGCAGTGACAGTTCATAAGTGCTCCACCTCATTGGAAGAGGTCGCTCGTCCACTACACGGGGTTGCTGAAGGCAGCACCATGGCGGCGAAGTTGCAGGGCCGAGTGCGGGAGTCCAGCTGCAAAGCGATAATGTTGTCCCACGCCAAGGCACACGCTTTGGGTGAGCCGGGCATGGCAAACATCATCGTTCGGTTGGCCACCCCCGCGACGGCGCGAGACTGGATCGTCGCTGTGCCGACTGTCTTCAGGGAGTAGTGGCGGAACAGCTCTCCATACCCTTCGATCGCTTTGTCGAACAGCGGTATCAACGCCTCGGGAGTGGTATCCCGGGCGGTAAAGCCAGTGCCGCCATTAACCAGAATCGCGTGGATATCTGTTCGCGCAATCCACTCCGAGACCACGGCACGAACCTGATAGATATCATCAGGAACGATGCGTCTCTCCACCAGGGTATGGCCGCTTTCGCTCAGATGTTCAACCAGTAGGTTACCGCTGCCATCTTCATCGAAACCACGGGTATCGGAAACCGTTAGCACCGCGATGCCAAGCGGAGTGAAAAGTGCATTGACAGGAACATGGGACATCAAGCCTCTCCTATTAGCTTTGCTATTGCTTCAAGCTATTGCATCAAGCTGCCGCCAGCATCGTCATCCAGAATAATTCCTTCGACGCCTATTTCGCTTTCCAGCGCCAGCAAATAGTGGCGCAATGCACGTCGCGTCGCCTGCTCGCGCAGGCTGTGACGCACTCGGTCGGCCACCTGATCGAAAGGTAACGACCGCCCTTCACGCCGTTCGTCAATGATTACTACATGCCAGCCATAGCGAGACGCCAAGGGGCGCTCATGAAGGCCTTCGGGCAGGTGCTGCAAAGCGCGATCCAGCTCAGGGACGGTCTGGCCTGACACTAGCCAGCCCAAATCGCCATCCATCTCTTTTGAAGGGCACGCGGAGTGGTGTTGCGCAAATTCGGCAAACCGCTCGGGTATGGAATTAAGTTCTTTAAGCAGTTTTTCGCCAAGCTGGTACGCGTCGTCGCGGCCCTGGGAGTCATCCGGTGCCGCTGCTAGCAGAATATGCCTTACACGTAGCTGGGTCGGCTCGCTGAAGCGCTCACGGTGGGTATCAAAAAAGCGTTGGCAATCGGCTTCTCCCGGTTCGGGCACCTCAAGTTCCTGCTCAAGCAAGGCAGCAATCGCCGCATCCTCCTGCGCTTCGCTGGCTTCCTGTGTCGATAGTAGACCCAGGACGTTAGCTCGCTGGCGCAGCAGCTCTCTAACCACCAGCGCACGAGCCGCCTGAAGCTGGGCCTCCCC
>NZ_JAMZBE010000151.1:0-8300 GCF_024158645.1 Halomonas sp. 707B3 | reverse complement strand
GACCTTTATCGTGGTGGGGTGGGGGAACCCGCTCTTGCCGCATTGGGCAACCGGATTTGTTATGTGGCCAGCATTTATCGGTATCGTAGCCACCAGCGTACCGTTTGCCCGTATTGGCGTGCGTTTGGCCCATGTGCTGCCTGCCCATGTACTGCGTTTCTGTTTTGCTGCTCTGCTCGCTGTGGTGGGAGTGCGCTTCATACTGGCGTAATGGCGCTCTGGCACACTGTAGCGTTTCTTTTATTTGATTAGAGAAAGTGAATGATCAACTACCCAACGATAGACCCTGTCGCGATTTCCCTAGGCCCGTTGCAAGTACATTGGTATGGCCTAATGTATGTAGTTGGTTTTGTCGCCGCCTGGTGGCTGGGCTGTAAGCGCGCACCGCGTATCGGCTTAACTAAAGATGATATCGGCGATTTGCTTTTCTACTGTGCCATTGGCGTGGTCGCCGGTGGTCGCTTGGGCTACGCGCTGTTTTACGGATTAGAACAGTGGATGGCCGACCCGCTCTGGATCTTCCGCGTGTGGGATGGCGGCATGAGCTTCCATGGTGGCTTGATGGGCGTATTGCTGGCTGCCTGGCTATTTGCCCGCCGCAAGCAGTTGGCTTTCTTCACCCTCACCGACTTCATCGCCCCGCTCGTGCCCATCGGCCTCGGGGCAGGGCGCATCGGCAACTTCATCAACCATGAGCTGCCCGGCCGCGTGACCTCGCTTCCCTGGGGCATGCCCTTTCCCGGCATGGGTCCAGAGCCGCGTCACCCCTCGGCACTCTACGAAGCCGTATTGGAAGGCGCCGTGCTGTTCGTCATCCTCTGGTGGGTCTCGGCCAAACCTCGTGCGCGCGGGTTCATCTCCGGCCTGTTTTTGCTGGGCTACGGCGTCTTCCGCTTCATGGTCGAATTCGTCCGCATGCCCGACGCCCACATCGGCTACCTCGCCTTTGGCTGGTTCACCATGGGCATGCTCCTCACCCTACCCATGATTATTCTCGGACTCCTCCTGATGCTCTGGTCAAAAGGCAAGCCCATCGACGCCAAGGTATGATCTGGATGTGGCGCTCAGAGTATCCACCTAAACCTGTCTGTGGGAGGCCAATTTTATTGGGCGACTGTTTGGGCAGGCACTTGTGCCTGCATCATCGCGAGCTAAAGCTCCCTTCCACCACCCTTAACATAGACGTTGCCTTTAGGGGGGCCTAGAATACAGCCTCATACTCGCTGTTAATCTGGAAACCTTGTGACTGCTACAACGCCTTCGCTTACCACGTCGAACGAATTGCCTGCGCTTGAACAGCCTTACCTGGACCTGATGCGCACTGTGCTCGAACAGGGCGTTGATCGCGGTGACCGTACCGGTACGGGTACGCGCTCGGTGTTTGGCCACCAGATGCGCTTCGATCTTTCCCGTGGCTTTCCGCTGCTGACCACCAAGAAGCTGCACCTGCGCTCCATCATCCACGAGCTGCTGTGGTTTCTGAAGGGCGATACCAACATCGGTTACCTGAAAGAGCACGGCGTGCGTATCTGGGACGAGTGGGCTGATGAAGAGGGCAACCTGGGCCCCGTATATGGCTACCAGTGGCGTAGCTGGCCGCACCCCAAGGGCGGCAGCGTGGATCAAATTGCCAATGTGCTGGAGCAGATTCGCCATAACCCGCAGTCGCGCCGTTTGATCGTCTCGGCCTGGAACCCGGGGCAGGTGGATGAAATGAAGCTGCCGCCGTGCCACTGCCTGTTCCAGTTCTACGTGGCGAACGGTCGCCTTTCCTGCCAGCTGTACCAGCGCAGTGCCGATATTTTTCTCGGTGTGCCGTTCAATATCGCCAGCTATGCGCTACTGCTCAGCATGGTGGCCCAGGTCACGGGCTTACAGCCGGGGGAATTCGTTCACACGCTTGGAGATGCCCACCTGTATAGCAACCATCTAGAGCAGGCGCAGGAGCAGCTAACCCGCACACCCATGCCACCGCCCAGGCTCGTGCTCAATCCAGAGGTCACGAACCTATTCGACTTCACCTTCGATGATATTCAGATCGAAGATTACGCGTCCCATCCGCATATCAAAGCAAAGGTAGCCGTATGAGTCAGCAAGCCACCGCCTATGAACCGCTGGTGCCCGTTGCGATGATCGTCGCCATGGCCAAGAATCGCGTCATTGGCGTCGATGGCAAGCTACCCTGGTACTTGCCTGAAGATTTGAAATTCTTCAAGCGTATGACCCAGGCCAAGCCGCTGGTCATGGGACGTAAAACCTTCGCCTCCATTGGCAAGCCGCTGCCCAATCGTCTCAATATCGTCGTGACTCGGGATGCCCAGTTTAGTGCAGAAGGCACGCGCGTATGCCATGAGCTACCGGCTGCGTTAGCGCTTGCCGATCAGCAGGCGACGATCGAAGCGGCAGAAGAAATCATGGTCATGGGCGGCGGCGAGATTTACCGTCAAGCCTTACCGTTTGCCCAACGTCTCTACATCACGGAAGTCGATATAGAAGTGGAAGGCGATGCGCACTTCCCCGGGTTCTCGACGGAGGAGTGGCAAGAAGTTCAGCGAGTCGCCGGGCAGCCCGCAGAAGGGCAGCCAAATTATGACTTCGTCGTGTACGAGCGTGTCAGCGACTGATTTGGGTCAAAGGAGGGGGGTTATGGCCGCCAGCGTACTGCATCTACTAGAAACGTTAGAAACACGGCTCGAACAAAACAAGGCCGAACTCATTGCGCTGCGCGAAGAGAATCAGCAGTTGAAACAGCAGCTAGCTGCGCTATCGACTCGCCCCCCAGGGGGGGCTACGGCATCGCCCGCTGAACACGAGTCCGATGTCACAGCGGCAGAAGAAGTGCTGCACGAAGTACCCGAGCACGTGCCAGCGGCGGTCAGCGAGCCAGTAACGCCAGAAGCCGTCACGCAACCCTCGCCGCAAGCGTTATTGAAGCAGTGGTATCAGCGTTACCCACATGCCTTCTTCAAAGGGCACACCAAACCTTTGAAAGTGGGGATTCACCAGGATTTGGCCGAGCGCGAGCCTTGGCCGAGTAAATTGATCCGTCGGGCGCTAGCCAACTACGTCAATTTGCCGCGTTATATCAAATCCATGCGTGAAGGAGCAGAGCGTGTCGATTTAGATGGCCAGCCTGCCGGCAAGGTGGACAAAGAAGCCGCGAAACATGCCAGTGAGCGGCGACAAGAAGCGCCCACGAAAAACCGAGCGGAACGTCCGGCTCCCCCCGCGAAAAGTCGCACGAATAAAGCGCAGCCAGCCGCGAGTAACTCATCGCCAAACGATGAGAAGCTCCCCTCGAGAACGCCCGTTCTAGAAAAAAGTGAGCAGAAAAAACCGCTTACCATGGAAGAGAAGCTCAAAGGCCTGCAGCAAAAATTCGAAGGGCGCTGAGACCTGAATCCTTGGGAGGGGTTCCATAAAAAAGCGCAAATGATAAAAAAACACTGTTTTTTTCTATTGCGTTCCTTGGAATCCCGGTATAGAGTTTGACCTGCGAGCATTGGACTATAACAAGGCTTTGTTGAGGACATGTCGCATACCACCGGGAAAAACCGGCGGATGAGAAAAAGAGCATGGCCCGCAAGCCACTTGCTGGCTTCTACGAAGGCCAGTAATAACGATCGAAACAGTAAGCTAGTTAAAGGAACCTATATCATGAAAAAGACACTTTTAGCGACTGCTGTCATTGGCGCCCTGGGTGCCTCTGCTGCCGCTCAAGCAGCGACTGTATATGACCAAGACGGCACTCGTCTGGACGTATACGGCCGTATCGCCATGGGTATCGAAGGTGGCGGCCCCGAGTACGATAGCAACGATAATTACCAAGATAACGGTGCAGAGTTTGTAGACGTTTATTCTCGTCTTGGTCTGCGCATGAGCCAGGAAGTGACGTCTGACCTGACGGCTTTCGGTCGTCTAGAATGGCGCTTTGATGGTGATGAGAACACCACCGATGGTGGTTTCAACGAACTTCGCCAGAGCTACCTGGGTCTGCAAAGCAAGCAGTACGGTACTTTCCAAGCTGGTAACTTTGACAGCTTCTACAGCCAGTTCGTATCTCAGCCGTTCGACGTTTACATCTTCGCTGATAGTGACCTAGAGTTCGCTGGTCATTCGAAGCAGTCTCGCGGCGACTCTATCGGTTACTATACACCCGACTTGAGCGGCTTCACCGCTTTCCTGCAGGCTAAGCATTATACTGCACGTGGTGCAGCTGATCCTTCTGCTGATTCTGAAGTGGCAGCTCAAGGTGGTGTTCGCTATGCACAAGGTCCAGTTACTATCGGTCTTGGTTTTGTTGATGACGTAGCGCGCATTGATGAGAATAACGCAGGCAATGGCGGTGGTAACGATGAAATGTTGTACGGCCTGATTGGTTCGTACGATGTAACTGATCAGTTCTCGCTGCGTTTGGGTTACGAAACCCGTGATGACAACGAAGTGCGGGGCGGTGGCTTCGACACCGTTGGCCTTGGTGGTACTTACACCACTGGCCCGTGGGCATTTGCTGCTGACATCTACGAAGTAGATCCGGATGGCGAAGAAAGCCGCACTTCTTGGGCACTGGGTACTTACTACAAAGTTTCCAGCAACTTCGACGTATTCGTAGAGCTGCAGCAGCCGGATCAGCAGTCCATCAACGTTACTCTTGATGGCTCTGACTCTGAAATCAATACTGATGGCGACGACATGTACTGGCTGACAGGCGCTCGTTACCACTTCTAAGCTTGGTTTAAACCACGCTTACGGGTGTAACCCCTGTAGACAGAATAGAACCGGCCCCTTTTAGGGGCCGGTTTTTTTGTGATGCTTTCTAATGCTCACTGCTGATTCCTGCTATTCCTGCTCGCATTTCGCATCCCTATGTCAGTAAACTGCCAATAACAGGCAGGGCAGCAAACTAATCGAGTTAGAAGGAGAAGTTGGGATGGATGCCATTGTTCATACTTTTTTTGAACAAACACCGGATGCTAATGTTGCCAAAGAGCGAGTCGCCTTTGGTACTTCTGGCCACCGTGGCCGTGCTACCGAGCGCACGTTTAACGCCGCACACATCATCGCGATTACCCAAGCGGTCGTGGATTTTCGCAATGAGGAGGGGTATAAAGGTCCATTGTTTCTTGGGTTGGATACCCATGCGCTTTCACGCCCTGCTTGGGAGTGCGCGCTGCGAGTGCTGGCAGCCAATAAAGTACCAGTATTGGTTGAGAAAGATCATGGCTACACGGCAACTCCCTTGGTGAGCCACGCGATATTGCAGCATAATGCCCAGCAACATCAGGCAACCAAGGCTGATGGCTTGATTATTACTCCCTCCCATAACCCGCCGGAGGATGGCGGTATTAAATACAATCCCCATCACGGCGGCCCAGCCGATACTGACGTTACCAAGTGGATTGAGCTGCGTGCAAACGCTTACTTACTCCGCCATTTAAGTGATGTTTCGCTGGTACCTTTAGATGAGGCGTTAGCCCACGCTCAGGAGTATGACTTCACTGCTCACTATGTAGCGCAGCTGGGCAAAGTAGTGGATATGGTGGCCATCCAAAACGCCAATTTAACTCTCGGCGCCGACTCTATGGGGGGGGCGGCGCTACCGGTGTGGCAGGCGGTGGCTGAGCACTATGGTTTGAATCTTGAAGTAGTGAATACCACCGTAGATGACAGCTTTAGCTTTATGCCACTAGATCACGACGGCAAAATCCGTATGGACTGCTCCAGCACGGATGCTATGGCGAATCTGCTGAAGATCAAAGACCGCTTCGATATCGCCTTTGGCAACGACCCAGACGCCGACCGCCACGGCATTGTCGATGCCAACGGGCTGATGAACCCAAACCACTTTTTAGCGGTCTGCGTAGATTACCTGATCAGCCATCGCCCCCAATGGCGTGATTCGCTGAAAATCGGTAAAACGTTGGTCTCCTCGTCGATGATTGATCGCGTAGTCGCTTCCCATAAGCGTGAGCTGTATGAGGTGCCCGTAGGTTTTAAATGGTTTGTGGATGGCTTGCATGAGGGGTGGCTGGCCTTTGGCGGCGAGGAGAGCGCTGGGGCTAGTCTATTAACCCGCGATGGTAAGGCGTGGTCTACTGATAAAGATGGTATTGCGCTGTGCCTTTTGGCAGCTGAAATCACGGCTGTTACGGGTAAAACACCCAGTGAATATTATCAGACCCTGACCGAGCGCTTCGGTAAACCGTTCTACAAGCGTGTGGATACTGCCTGTACGGCTGAAGAGAAAGCCGCGTTTAAAAATCTCACTGCTGAAAGCGTGACCGATACAGTTCTGGCTGGAGACCCTATTTCTGCTGTGTTGGTAAAGGCTCCGGGTAATCATGCGGCGATTGGTGGGTTGAAAGTAACCACCGAGAACGGCTGGTTTGCTGCTCGCCCTAGCGGGACAGAGTCGCTCTATAAAGTGTATGCAGAAAGCTTCAAAGGCTCGCACCATTTAGATGAGTTGATTGAAAGTGCCACAGTGTTGCTTTCAGGCATATTGAAAAATTAGTAAACACAGTTGTTATAAGTTAAGGCTTACTGCCCTGCAGTTCGGCATAGCAATTGCATAAAGCTTAGCGTGAATACGCCCTGTATTTTTCCTTATTCTGGAAACGCAACGCTCAGTAAAAGGACGTTAACGATGACCCAAGTACGCAAAGCAATTATCCCTGTTGCTGGTTTTGGCACCCGTCTACTGCCGATTAGCAAAGCAATTCCGAAAGAGATGGTGCCCGTTGTTGACCGGCCCCTCATTCAGCATGTCGTGGAAGAAGCGCTGGCGGCAGGTATCAATGAGATCATTTTGGTCACGCGAGCGGGGAAGTCGGCTATTGAGGATCACTTTGATGCACATTTTGAGTTAGAGCACTCGCTAGCCAGTAAGGGGAAAAATGCGCTGCTGGAAACCCTTTCTGCTATTTCACCTAAAAAGCTAAAAGTCACCAGCGTCCGACAGCCTAATGCGAAAGGCCTAGGGCATGCGATTTACTGTGCTTCGCATCTGCTCGATAAAGAGGAGCCGTTTGCGGTGATTTTGCCGGATGTATTGGTGAAGCCGCAAGTAGGCAACAGCGCGTGTGATTTAGGCAGTATGGTTGAGCGCTGGGAAAAGACCGAAGCAGCGCAAATTATGGTAGAAGCAGTGCCCCAGGAGGATGTATATCGTTACGGTATTGTGGATTGTGACGAACCTGCTGCTGGTGAAAGCGCCGATATGCGTGGTGTGGTCGAAAAGCCAAAGCCAGAAGAGGCCCCGTCACGCCTATCAGTGATTGGGCGCTATGTGTTGCCGTATCGCATTATGGAGCTGTTGCGTGACCAACCCCCCGGCGCGGGTAATGAAATCCAACTGACGGATGCAATTGACCGCCTTATGCAAGAGGGTAAAACCGTCCAGGCATTTAGGATGCATGGTCGTACCTTTGACTGCGGGCATATTGAAGGTTGGTTGCAAGCCAATACGACGCTGGCTAGAGAAGCAGGTTACGACGTTTGAGCGTTATATCATGCTGGCCACTTTGCATAGAGTGGCTATTTAGCTGGCCGTTTTTGCGGCCTCATTGCTTGCTCTGGAGATGGTTGCATGGGGGAGTTATTGGAACAGTTATTGGAACAGGTGTTAACCATTGCTTATGATGCGGGTGATGCCATCATGGCAATTTATGGCAACGAATATAGTGTTGAAATCAAGGAAGATCATAGCCCAGTCACCGAAGCTGATAAGGCTGCACATCATGTTATTGTTGCAGGGCTACAAGCATTAAAAGAGAAGTTGCCTGTACTTTCCGAGGAAGATACTAGCCATTTTGCAGGGGCAGGGGATGATAAGCGGTATTGGCTAGTAGACCCTTTAGATGGAACAAAAGAATTTATTAAGAAAAACAATGAGTTCACCGTCAATATTGCACTCATAGAGAATGATTCCCCCGTACTGGGTGTCGTCACGGCACCTGCTTTGGGCATTGCTTATGTAGCAGCCAAAGGTAAAGGGTCTTACAAAATTGATCGTCATGGGCATCGTGAGCAATTAAACGTTGCTAATGCTCCTCACCCGCCAGGAGTTTGGCGAGTGGTAAGTAGCCGCTCACATAAAAGTCCCGAATTATGCGGCTGGCTGAAACAGCTGGGCGACCATGAACTTAATCCAGTCGGCAGTTCATTGAAATTTTGTTTGATCGCAGAAGGTGCGGCTGATGTGTATCCCCGCTTTGGGCCTACGTGTCTGTGGGATACCGCCGCCGCTCAAGTGATCATTGAAGAGGCGGGAGGCGTCGTTCAGGCCATGAGTGGCGAGC
>NZ_JAMZBE010000150.1:0-8448 GCF_024158645.1 Halomonas sp. 707B3 | reverse complement strand
CGCTGAAAGGGAGTGGGCTGGCGAACGGGGTTACTGACGGCCGGTGCTGCCGAAACCGCCGCTGCCGCGAGTAGAGTCGGTAAAGCTATCGACGATATCGAGTTCAGCTTGCACCACGGGGACCAGAACGTACTGGGCGAGCCGCTCGAAGGGCGCAATCGTGAAGCTGTCCTGGCCGCGATTCCATACCGAGATCATTAGCTCGCCCTGGTAGTCGGAGTCGATGAGCCCAACCAGGTTACCCAGCACGATGCCGTGTTTATGGCCGAGGCCAGAGCGCGGCAGAATCATGCCCGCCAAGCCTGGATCTTCAATATAGATGGCAAGGCCGGTGCGTACGAGTTGGCATTCGCCGGGGGCAAGGGTGAGGGGGGCATCCAGCAGGGCCCGTAAATCCATGCCCGCAGAGCCTGCCGTGGCGTAGGAGGGGAGGTAATCGTGCAGGCGCTCATCCAACACATTGCACTGCAGGCGAGGGCGGGGGCTGCTCATGGTCAGGCTCCAGAAGAGATCAAAGAGAGTTGCTTGAGTGCATGCTGAATAATCAGCGCTGCCAGTTGAGTTTTGGGTTGCGGCGGGGCAACAAACTGCTCGTTTTGGGTAGGCGGTCGCCATAGCAGCAGCGCCGCGTTGTCGTCGCTGCCAAAGCCTAGGCCCTGCTGGGAAACATCGTTGGCGACGATCATATCCAGCCCTTTGCGGGCCAGTTTGTCCTGGGCGTAGCGCTCGATGTCCTGGGTCTCGGCGGCAAAGCCCACCACAAAGGGGCGCTGACCTTTAGGCAGCGCCGCTACGTCGGCAATGATGTCTGGATTTTTCACCAGCGTGAGCGTCAGCGTATCCCGGTCATCGGTTTTTTTAAGCTTGTGCTCGGCAGCGCTTTCCGCGCGGTAGTCGGCTACCGCCGCGCAGCCGATAAACAGCGCCGCTTGGGGGGCCAGCTTAAGCGATGCTTCGTGCATCTGTACGGCGGTTTCGACGTTGAGCCGCTCGACTCCTTGGGGAGTAGGCAGGTTCACCGGGCCGCTGATCAGCGTTACCCGCGCCCCTTGGGCGGCCGCTTCCGCGGCCAGGGCGTAGCCCATTTTCCCCGAGCTGTGATTTGACAGGTAGCGCACCGGGTCCAGCGCCTCGCGGGTGGGGCCAGCGGTGACCACCACGTGGGGAGCGCTGGCGGAAGCGGCGACGGGCGACGCAAAGTTCTTTGTCACAAAGCTCTGGGTCACTGCTTCCAGGATCTCTGCAGGCTCGCTCATGCGCCCTGGGCCGACGTCGCCGCAGGCCTGATCGCCCGCCGCCGGGCCAATCAGCTGCCAGCCATCGGTGGCCAGCTGTTTCACATTGCGCTGAGTGGCTGGGTGGCGCCACATGGCCTGATTCATCGCTGGGGCGATGAGGCGCGGTGCTTCAGAAGCAAGGCATAGAGTGGTCAGTAAGTCATCCGCCATGCCATGGACCAGCCGCGCGATCAAGTCGGCGGTGGCCGGGGCGATGACGATGGCATCCGCCCAGCGGGCCAGCTCGATATGCCCCATGCCAGCTTCCGCTTCAGGGTCGAGTAGCGAGGTACGCACCGGTTCGCCGGAAAGAGCCTGTAGGGTAAGAGGAGTAATAAACGCTTGGGCTCCCTCGGTCATCACTACACGAACCTCGCAGCCAGCCTGTTTTAGCAGCCGCACGATAAGGGCGCTTTTGTAGGCTGCGATGCCGGCGCTAACGCCCAGCAGTAGGCGCTTACCCGCTAGCGACGATAAGGGAGAGTGCGAAAGTGGGGCCATGGTGGGCAGTCCAGTGTGACGATCAACAAGGGGCTTACCATACCATTTGGCTGATTATTTTGGCATGCTCGGCAGATTCGCCATAATGCTAGGTATAGTGAGGCTGGCGGTCATGGCAGTGCGTTAAAAGAACCATTAGGGAGGCGTGGATGGGGATTAATCATTGGCCCGAAGGTGAGCGGCCACGGGAAAAGCTGTTGAATATGGGCGCGCAGGCACTTTCGGATGCCGAGCTGTTAGCGATTTTTCTGCGAGTAGGCGTGCAGGGGCGCTCGGCGGTAGACTTGGCGCGGGACTTGCTGGCGAATTTTGGGGGGTTAAGGCAGTTGCTTGAGGCGGACCAAACCCAGTTCTGCTCCGCCCGTGGTCTGGGAAGTGCTAAATTTGCCCAGTTGCAGGCCACCCTAGAGCTCTCTCGACGGCATTTGGCCAGCCAACTGGCTCGTGGCAATGCCCTAACGTCGCCTGCGTTGGTGCGCCACTATTTAAGCTCACAGCTGCGTCACTTGGGGCATGAAGAGTTCGCCGTACTTTTTTTGGATACACAGCATCGAATTATTCGCTATGAATCCCTATTTCGCGGTACCCTAGACAGCGCATCCGTTTATCCCCGCGAAGTTGCCAAGCGTGCGCTGGAATTACACGCTGGTGCTGTCATCCTGGCCCACAATCACCCATCGGGTGTGGCTGAGCCCAGCGATGCTGATCGACGTATCACTGAACGCTTAAAAGATGCCCTTGCACTCTTTGACGTGCGGGTACTCGATCATTTTGTGGTGGGGGACGGAGAAGTGGTGTCATTTGCCGAGCGTGGCTGGCTATAAGCAATAATCTTAGCAATAAAAGACGCGTGGCTGGTCGTCAGGCCGCTGCCCCTTTTCTAAGTAAATTGTCCAAAAATGCGCTTTTTTGGCCTTTTTTGGCGGTTTCGCTTGCTGGTAGCTAGGTGCTCTGGTATAAAGTGCCACCTTTGAACTTGGGTTGAATAACGGATTTGGGTACAGCTAGGCGGTTAACTGCGTCGACTCCCTCCCTGCTCCGGTTTGCCCGACAGTTTTGAACAACTCGCCAAGCGGTTGGAGGCTCTCATGTCCAAAGTATGTCAGGTTACCGGCAAGCGTCCGGTAACTGGTAATAACGTTTCTCACTCCCAGCGTAAGACACGTCGTCGTTTCTTGCCGAACCTGCACACCCATCGTTTTTGGGTTGAGTCTGAAAACCGCTTCGTCAAGCTGCGCGTTTCCTCTAAAGGTATGCGTATCATCGACAAGAAAGGTATCGAGACGGTTCTGGCCGATATCCGCAAACGCGGCGACGCTATCTAAGCCAGCTTTTTGCTAAGCACTTTTGGGAGAGTTAAACCATGCGCGATAAGATCAAGCTGGTGTCTAGTGCCGGTACAGGCCACTTCTACACCACTGATAAGAACAAGCGGAACACCCCGGATAAGTTCGAATTCAAGAAATACGACCCGGTGGTCCGTAAGCACGTTATCTACAAGGAAGCCAAGATCAAGTAATCGCGATTACGATGATCGGCTTTCACCGCAGGCGAGCGCCTGTTGAAAAACCCGGCCTAAAGCCGGGTTTTTGCATGTCTGTCGTTAGCGCCTTGGCCGTTAATCGCTGTCACTGTGCTGTCATCATAGGCTTTCATCATGCCCGAACTGCCTGAAGTTGAAACCACGCGACGTGGCATCGCCCCCTATATAGAGGGGCAAGAAATTACCGAAGTGCGGGTGCGCCAGCCGCGCCTGCGGGTACCAGTGCCGGACGACCTGGCCGAACGCTTAATCGGCGCGCGAGTGGGCGAGTTGGCCCGACGAGCTAAATACCTGCAGATTCCGCTAGCCACCGCTGATGGCAGTGCCACGCTGCTGTGGCACTTAGGCATGTCGGGCAGCCTGCGTATTGCCCGCCTGGGGGATTTGCCGAAAAAGCACGACCATGTGGATGTGGTGACCGCCAGCGGCTACGTGCTGCGCTACCATGACCCGCGTCGGTTTGGGTTTGTCGACTGGCAGCAGGGCGACGGCAGCCGCGATACCCGCCTTGCCCACCTTGGCCCTGAACCGCTTAGCGATGCCTTCAACGGCCAGTGGCTCTACCGCCTGTCCCGTGACAAGCGGGTGGCAGTAAAGCCCTTTTTGATGGACAACCGTGTGGTGGTGGGTGCGGGCAATATTTATGCCGCCGAAGCGCTGTTTATGGCAAGCATCGACCCGCGCCGTGCGGCGGGGCGAATTTCCCAAGCGTGCTACGACGCGCTAGCGGCGGCGGTGAAAGAGGTGTTGGCGGCGGCCATTACCCAAGGTGGCACCACGCTGCGTGATTTTGTCAGCGGGCAGGGCGAGCCGGGCTACTTTGCCCAGCAGCTCAATGTGTATGGCCGCCACGGCCAGCCCTGCTTACGCTGTGGCAGCGAGCTGCGACGCATAACGCTTGGCCAGCGAGCGAGCGTGTTTTGCCCTAGCTGCCAGCGTTAATGACCGCCTTAGGCGGTGAATTGTTTTGCTTACCCTTACTGGGCCTATGTGCTTGGTAAGTCGGCTCTTTTGGAGATTGTTGTGACCCAACGCCTGCGCTTGAATAAAAACGCTGATCGCCGCTTGAAAGCTGGCCATCTGTGGATCTACTCCAACGAAGTGGACATCAAAGAAACGCCCCTGAAAAATTTCGCAGCGGGTGAACCTGTGCTGGTAGAGGCGTCCAACGGTAAAACGTTAGGCGTTGCTTATGTTAATCCTCATTCGCTGATTTGCGGCCGCATCATGTCTCGCGACCCGGAGATGCGTCTGGATCGCTCGCTGTTTGTTCACCGTTTTAATCAGGCGCTGGCGCTGCGTCAGCGTATGTTTGATCAGCCGTTTTACCGCCTGATTCATGGCGAGGGTGACCTGCTGCCTGGGCTGGTGATTGACCGCTTTGGCGATGTGCTGGTGGTGCAGCTCAACACTGCCGGTATGCAGGCACTGGCGGAAGATATCGTTGACGCCCTGGAGAAAGTGGTTAAGCCGAGTGCTATCGTCTTCCGTAACGATACCGGTGGCCGCCGCCAGGAGGGCCTGGAAGCCCACGTAGAAGTCGTCAAAGGTACGCTGCCCGATGAAGTGCTGCTGGTCGAAAATGGCGTCACCTTTGCCGTGCCGGTGCTAAACGGCCAGAAAACCGGCTGGTTCTACGATCATCGTGTGAACCGTGCTTGGCTCAACAGCCAAGTGGCCGGTAAGCGCGTGCTGGACGTATTCAGCTACGTGGGTGGTTGGGGCGTTCAGGCGGCGGCCAGCGGTGCATCAGAAGTGCTCTGCGTGGATGCATCCGGCGCGGCGCTGGAGCAAGTGGCGCGCAACGCCGAGCTGAACGGCGTTCAAGAGCAAGTGGCGATCGGCGAAGGCGATGCTTTTGAAGCCCTGGCGGCGCTAAAGGCAGATGGCGAGCAGTTCGATGTGGTGATTCTCGATCCGCCTGCGTTTATCAAAAAGCGTAAGGATATCCCCAACGGCGAGCGCGCCTACTCGCGCCTGAACCGTGAGGCGATGCGTTTGCTGGGCCGCGATGGCCTGCTGCTGTCGGCATCCTGCTCCATGCACCTTGCCCCTGATCGTTTGGTCGATGTGGTGCGCGGTGCAGTGCGCCACCAGGACCGCCAAGGTCAGGTGATCTTCCAGGGCCACCAAGGGCCGGATCACCCG
Source organism: Halomonas sp. 707B3 (assembly GCF_024158645.1). Classification (NCBI taxonomy): domain Bacteria; kingdom Pseudomonadati; phylum Pseudomonadota; class Gammaproteobacteria; order Oceanospirillales; family Halomonadaceae; genus Halomonas; species Halomonas sp. 707B3. The sequence goes on along the minus strand of NZ_JAMZBE010000150.1, from coordinate 2,979 downwards.
GTACACCCGGCCATACCGGAGACGTCGTACTTGAAGGCGCTAGGCGTGCGCGTGTTCCGCGACTAAGCACGGTCATTAGTGGTGAACTGATAGAGGTCTTCAAAGAGAGGAGATAGCCACATGGAGTGGGCACTGCCAGATCCGTTTGTCATTGACTTAAACGTGCTGCCAGAGGCGATTGACGCCTACCAGCACGTTAATAACAGCGAGTACTTGCGCTGGGTTGAGCAAATTAGCTGGGCGCACTCCGAAGCGTTGGGGCTATCCCTTGAGCGCTATCAAGCTCTGGATAGGGCAATGGTGGTGCACCGCCATGAGCTGGACTATCTCGCGCCCGCCTTTGCGGGTGACGCGCTGCAGCTGGCGACGTGGATCGTGGCGTGCGACGGCCGCTTTAGCCTAACGCGCCGCTTTCAGCTCAAGCGCGTTGTGGATGGCAAAACGCTGCTGAACGCCCGTACTCGGTTTGCCTGTGTCGCGCTCTCAAGCGGCCGCCCGAAACGCCTGCCTGAAGAGTACCAGCGTATTTATGGTGGTGCGGTGGTGAACGAAGAGTGACGTTTAATAGGGGCGTTGATTTTTTCGCCTAGCGCCCTTAACCGCTAGATTCTTCTGCTAAAAAACGCCTTAACCGGCGTTTTTTTTGTTTTTCTGTCCAGGGGTGGTGGTTCTTGTTTGCTGTGCTGTAATGCACTTAGCAACGTACGACATGTGCCTGAATCAGGAGAGCCAACCATGAAAATTGCCGTCCCAAAAGAGATCAAAAACCATGAATACCGCGTCGCACTGACGCCCACCGGCGCGCGCGAGCTAACTGGGCGGGGCCATACAGTGAGCGTGCAGGCTGGCGCGGGTGAAGGCGCTGGCTTTCAAGATGGCGATTACCAGCAGGCTGGCGCTACTATCGAGCCAAATGTTGATGCGCTGTGGCAAAACGCCGAGCTGATCTTGAAAGTCAAAGAGCCGCAGCCAGAGGAAGTCGCGCGTCTCACCCCTGCGCATACGCTGTTTACCTACCTGCACTTAGCCGCTGAAAAGTCTCTCACCCAAGGGCTAATGAAGAGCGGTGCTACCTGTATTGCCTACGAAACCATCACCGATGCTAAAGGCGGCCTGCCGCTGTTAGCCCCCATGAGCACCGTGGCGGGCCGCATGGCGGTGCAGGCAGGGGCGCATAGCCTGGAAAAGGCGCAGGGCGGCTCTGGCGTGCTGTTGCCGGGCGTGCCGGGGGTGGCGCCAGGGAGTGTGACCGTGATTGGCGGCGGCGTGGTAGGTGAGAACGCGGCACGCATGGCGCTGGGCTTAGGGGCGGATGTCACGATTTTAGATAAATCGATCGCCCGCCTGGAAGTGCTGGATGACCGCTACCAGGGGCGCATCAAAACCGTCTACTCCACGGCGGATGCGCTGGATCACGCGGTAAGAACGGCGGATATGATTGTCGGTGCCGTGCTGATTCCAGGCGCCGCTGCGCCGAAGCTGATTACTCGCGCCATGCTGGCAGATATGAAGCCGGGCAGCGTGCTGGTGGATGTGGCGATTGACCAAGGCGGCTGCTTTGAAACCAGCAAGCCCACCACCCACGCTGAGCCTACCTATATCGTGGATGGTATTGTGCACTACTGCGTGGCCAATATGCCCGGTGCTGTGGCGCGTACCTCTACCTTAGGACTGACCAACGCCACGCTGCCCTTCGTGCTGGCGCTGGCGGATAAAGGCTGGCAGAAAGCATTAGCCGATGATGCGCACTTCCTGCCCGGCCTTAACGTTCACAACGGCAAGGTGACCTATCGTGCCGTTGCCGATGCATTTGGGCTGGAAAGCGTTGACCCGGCCAGCATGGTGAAGTAATCCCACCGCTTTTGGGCGGGCAAGAAGCCGCGAGCCGTGGCTTAATAGTGGGGTGGGATATCGTCTTCTGGACGAAAACTGCCTTGGGAGTCGCCCGCCTGGAGCGCCTGATGCTGCTCGCGTAGCCGTTCGCGCATCAAGGCGCTTAGCTGCTCCAGTTTTTCCAAGCGGCGCTCCTGCTGGGCGACCGCTTGATCCAGAGTGTCCAGCCAGTGCTCCTGATAGGCCAGCCGACTCTCCAACGATTCAAGACGTTGAGCGAGCTCAGCAGGCGATAATTCGTTTGTCATGATAACATCGTCACCTTGTGTAGTATGCTCGGTACTGTTAGGAATGGGCCTGGTAGTTCGAGTATTGTCCTTCGTCTGTTACCCATACAACAAGAGAGCTTTTATCATCTATGAACCCAAAAGTTGTTTTTCGCTGTTTCTTTATCAGTGTCTTACTCGCCGCCCCCACGCCGCTTCTTCTGGCAGGGATTGTTCATTTAACCAATGCACCTCTGGCTGAGCAGTGGTTAGCCGAAGCTGCTTTTAGCGTATATGCCGCGGTAGCCTTTGGCTGCTTTATTATGTTGTTTATCGGCACGTTAGCGGCGGCTGCCCTGGCGCCACCAATGGTTGTGAAGGCAGATGTGGCTCGGGTTAAGCCTGCGCCGCGCCAGCCCCAAGCACCTGCTCCTACGGTGGAAGATGATGAAGAGGAAGATATCATCGACCCCAACGATGGCCGTGAAGAGGGTGAAGTAAAGTGGTTTAACACCAACAAAGGCTACGGCTTTATTACTCGCGATAACGGAGAAGATGTGTTTGTTCACTTCCGTGCCATTCGTGGTCGTGGCCCGCGTATGCTGGCCGAAGGCCAGATTGTTCGCTATCACGTGATTAAAAATGATCGCGGCCTGCAGGCCGATGACGTCAGCATTATCGAGTAAGCGCCCAGGCGCTGTAGTGATAAATTAGTGCTGAGTTAGTTCTAAAATAGTGCTGAATTAGCGCTGAAAGAGAAAACCCCCGCGCTTGCGGGGGTTTCAGACTGCTGACAAAGCCCTGGCCCTTCGGCCAGGGTTTTGCTTTGATAAGCGTATCGTTTTTAGTGGTGGCCGATATGCTCAAAGACCCTTCCCCC
>NZ_JAMZBE010000149.1:0-8721 GCF_024158645.1 Halomonas sp. 707B3 | reverse complement strand
GCAAGACCGTGTTTGACAACGTATTTTGCCCTGACCTTGTCGGGGCTTTTTTATTCAAAAGCGGAGGGTCTATGCCTCAGTGGATCGCACTTTCACGCACTCAACATGCCGACCATTCCTACCTTCCCCGCCAGGGCTATACCTTTGCTGTGAATCAGGCCGTAGCACCGGTGCTATTGGCGGAATTACCCAAGCTGTTGCCGCACTACGCCCTTGGCTTTATCCAGCAGGAAACCGGCTATCAAGCGGTTGCTTTATTGAGCCTGGATGGTCAAAACAACCTTTACCTACATAGCGATGGCCGTTGGCTTGGCAGTTATGTACCCGCCTCGCTACGCGGTTATCCCTTTACCCTCGCCAATACCGAGGAGGGGCAAAAAGCCCTGTGTGTGGATCAAGCCCATCTGAGCGAAGAGCAGGGCGAGCCGCTGTTTGATGAAGCGGGCAACTTGGCACCGACCGTTCAGCGCACGGTGGAATTTCTCAACCAGTGCGAGCAGAACCGTGAGCTGACGCAGCGATCGGTCAACGCCTTGGCAGAGGCCGGTGTGATGGAACAATGGCCTTTGAAGCTCGAGCGCGGCGAAGGCCAAGAGCCGATCAGCGTAAATGGCTTGTTCCGTGTCGATGAAAAAGCCTTAAATGCCCTTGAAGGGGAGGCATATGCCGCGTTAAAAGGTGGCCCGATGGCACTGGCCCACGCCCAGCTGTTTTCGATGAGCCAGCTTAGCCAATTAAGCGAGCGCGCTAAGTTCCATGCCCAGCACGCGACCCAAGAAGTACCGGAAAACCTTGATAGCGTGCTCGATGGTGTGGATGATGACGAGCTAACGTTTGATTTTGATAGTTAATTCATTTAAACGCGAATATTGAATTTTATTAAACGCCTATAAAGGAGATACCCCATGGCGAACGAAAAGAACACCATCACCATCGACGGCACCGAGTACAACGTGGCCGACCTGTCTGAAAACGCCCGCAACCAAGTAGTGAACCTGCGCGTCACCGATGCGGAAATTGAAAAGCTCAAGCAGCAGCTGGCGATTTACCAAACCGCCCGTACCGCCTATGCCAAAGCGCTGAGTGAAGAACTGCCCACCAAAGAGGTGCACTAAGTGCCGCGCTTACTGCTAATCGCCGCTGCTGGGCTGTTGCTCAGCGGCTGCGTGCCGTTTGTGCCGATTATCTGAATCACCCTGAGCCTGACATGTTGAATCACGTGCTTGAGGGGCTGTTGGTGGGCTTAAGTGCCTATTATCTGCCACTGTGCACTGGCACTTCCATGTCGGCTACCCGGGCCAACATAAGCGACTGGCCATAGCGCGCTATTAAGCTTTCCTGAGTTTGTTTAGCAGCTTATGGTCAGTTTTGCCTCTCCACGCAGTATCTTGTTTAGGTCATTCTGCCGTGTTATTGGGCAGTGTCCTTTGCGTATAACACATGCTTTTATTCTGCATTTTAGTAGGTGGTAGGTAATGAAGTGGCCGTTATTGCGGTGGGTGCCTTGGGGGTTAACCGGGGCTTTATATGCGCTGACTATGGTAGCGGCGGCTAGCGAGAGGCAAACATTGCCTTTTATTGCCCATGCTGGGGGTGGGTACCAAAACTGGCAATATACCAATACGTTGCAAGCGCTTGATTTTAATCGTGACTATTTTGATGCATTTGAAATTGATTTTGAGTGGACCTCAGATGGTCACTTAGTATGTTTGCACGATTGGAAAACGAACGCAGAGTGGATTTTTGGACAGCGTTTTGAAGCGCCCGTTAGTTTGGTTGAGTTTGAAGCGTTAGTGGAGAGCCACCCTGTAGCGCAAAACTGTACGTTAACAACGCTGGTGCAGTGGCTGCAGGAAAACCCAGAAAAGCGCTTAGTGACCGATATTAAAACAGACAATGTGGCGGGCTTGAGGCAGTTGGCAAGCGCCTATGGGGAAGGGGTGGGAAAACAGGTTATCGCGCAAATTTACCAACCTAGTGAGTATGGCGCTGCCAGGGCAGCGGGGTTTGAAACTATTATTTGGACACTGTACCGCTACCCTGGTGAAGAGGCTGATATTTTACGCGAGCTTGAGGGCATGTCACTGTTTGCGGTCACCATGCCTCGCCACTTGGCGCTGCAAGGGTTAGCGAAGCGTTTACCGGTTAATGTTTATGTACATACCGTAAACACCCAGCGTGAATGGGCGATGTTTCAAGCATTGGGGGTGAGTGGCCTGTATACCGATTGGCTGCCAGACCCTAATGTAGAGGTTGGTGATGAGAGCGGTTAAATGTGCCATTAATGGTCGCCACTGAGCGGCTGTTTTTATGGTGGGCGATACTTTGCGCTTAGGCCCTGCCTGCCTACACCGTGCGGTAAAGGCTCGACAGCGTGCCCAATGCCAGGGATGATGGCGGGCTAATAAGTGGGTACTAAACGCTTCAGCCGGGATGGGCTGGGCGGTTTGCCCTGTGTACCGATGATTTAAGTAGTGGATGTAACGTTAGATGAAGACACATATGCCCTGGCAACAGGCAGGTATCCCCTGGGATGCGATTGAGCAGGCCATGGCGCACTGCGACCGCGTAGGGCGAGATGCCTTTCGCCAAGAGGCGCATTCGGGTTTTAAAGCTGCAAAAGGCAAAGGTGTGATGCACCAGCAGCGTGGCCCCTATGAGCCTCGGCCTTTGGTGGCGGCGGCCTATGCGATTTGTTACCCAGATCAGCCGCGCCTTGGCCCTAAAGATTTTACCGGCGATACGGCGCGCCAGTATCTACTTCGCTCACACGGCTTTACCTTGGGTGGGGAGCCACCCGTCAGCCAAGCGGAGCCAGCCCCCGCCGCCGAGCAAACGGTAACATTCAACGGCGTCAGCTACCCACTTAGCGAACTTTCAGCGGCTGCCAGCCAAACGCTGGCCAAGCTGAATAAAACCGACACCACTATTCAACAGCTGCAACAGCGGCTGGCGATCTACCAAACTGCGCGCAGTGTATATGCCCAGGCGCTGAGTGACGCGCTGCCGAAACAAGCGCCGTAGCGGCTGGAGGTGATACCACGCCGCTGGAGATGAGTGCCGCATGAACCATCGGTTAATAAGCAGGAAAAAAGCTGCTGCCAGCGGTGTGGGTGGGCAATCGCCGTTGTTGGCCCGGTTGCTGCCCAACGAGCCCTGTATGGTGAATAACAAGGCGCAGGCGGCGTTAACAGAGCGCTATTTGCTGCCTTGTTTAGCCGAGGTGGCGGCGTTTTTCCTTGCGTTACGCCATCAGGTTGACCCTGCGCTCTATCAGCAGCGGCCGGTGAAGTTGGGCAAGCCTTACCCGCTTGGGCAGTGTTTGGAAATTACCCGGGCAGTGCAGCGTTTGCTGCCGGATGCTGGGGTGGCCACTGCTGGGTTTAGTGGTGCTGCCTTAGCGGGTGCCCATGCCTATCGGGCGTTTCGTAAGGCCGGGGGCAGCACGCGGCAGGTGTGGGGCGACTTGCGGGGCGAGTTTTTCCAGAATGCCTTTCAAGTGGGCACGCTGTATGTGGATGTCGCTAACGATACGGTGACGCCTACCAAGCCCAAGGTGGAAATCTTGCCGTTTGCTGAGTCGGCACTTATCCCCATCGCTGATTTTAAGCATTTCAAACGTATTGCCGAGCGTTACTGGCAGGCGCGTATTTTCCCCAACCATATTCTTCCTGAGCTGGCACCTACGTGCCCGTTGATTCATGTTAGCCCAGAGGGAAAGGTGCAAGTGGCGGAGGCAACGGGCTATATGGTGGCCATGGCGCAGGCCAGCGCTTTCCGTGCAAGCGAGGAAGTATTGTGCGATACGCCAGTGCCAGACGATATTTTTGCGCATGTGCGCCGTCATTTGGCGGGCACGCCGTGGGCTTTGCCGCGCAGTGCTGAAGAGGGCAAGGCGGCGGCGCTGCGTGCTTGCCGCGAGCAGCGGGCGAAACGTTGGCACCTTTCACCGGCGCAGGCGAACGCGCATCTCCAAGCGGTGATTGCGCTGAATCACCGCCTGTTGCATGTGTTGCCTTCACGCAGACAGCAGGTAAGCCGCCTGACGACAGTAGATGTGGGGGATGTTCAGCCGTTTGCTTCGCCAGTGGGCAGCCTATCCTATGGGCAGCGGCTTGATGAAGAGATCGCAAGGTTAAAGCAGCGGTTGGCTATTTGCCAAACCGCTCGTATTGCTTATGCCCAGGCGCTGAGTAATGAGCTGTTAAAGCACTCGTAGCAGTGGGGCGTGCCTGCGTAGCGCTCACGCGCTCTATCTTTCCTGTTACTGATTAGCTGCGCAGGCCAAGAATGGTATCGAAAATTGTTGATGCGGTGCTGATCACGCGGGCGTTGGCTTGGTAGAACTGCTGGAAGCGGATGAGGTTGGCTGCCTCTTCATCCAGGTTCACGCCAGATTCCGACTGTTGAACGGCGCGCAGTTGATCGGTCAGCCCTTGGCGGGCATCCAGGTTTACCTGGGCGATGTTGGTTTGGTTGCCTACGTCGCTCACTATCGCGCCGTAAGCACCGCTGAACGAGGCGCTGCCCCCTACGGTTAATTCGTTTTGCAGGTCTTGTAGCGCCAGGGCGTTGCGGTTGTCGCCGGGGCCGGTGGTGCCGGTGATGCCTGTGAAGGTCACGCCGCTGGTGGTGCCATTGCTGGGCAGCTCGTCAACGGTAAAGCTGAGGATGGTGGCGCCCGTGGCATCGTCTTTAATGATTAAGCGCTCGCCAGCGGCGAGGGTGTCGCCGGTGCCAGCATTCACCGAAAGCACATTGTCGATTTCAGTGCCATCTTCTTTAAAGATGCTGTAAATGCCTTCCGGCGGCGGGGAAGTGGGCACCGAACCAGCATCCGGGGAAACAAACAGGTTGTTGTCGCTCTCTGCCCCAAAGAGCCCAAGGGTAAGGGCGCCGTCGTCAGCGGCTTTAATCGCAAAGCTGGGCGGTTGGTACTTGGCATCCATTTGTTTGAACGCTGGGGCAACGTCAATCTCGCTGACTTCAAGCTGGTTCTGCACGCGGCCAATGGGAGTGTTGTCTGAAATTGCGCCCCCTGCAGCTGGCACCCCTGGCATGTCATCCCAGGTGGCGGTGATGTTGAAACGACCATTGCCCGATATCAGCACAAAGAGTGGTTCAGTAACCGTGTCGATATTTAACTTTTCACTCATGCCGTCAAGAGAGCTACTGCCGTCATTAATAGCGCCTTCACTGTCAAAATGATCCGCATCACCGGTATAAGTAAAGGTCATACCGTTGTAGCTGGAAGTCACGCCATCGGCAAGGTCACTTGAGAAGTTAGTGCCTTTGTGAAAAAGCAGTTCTTCATCACTGTAAGTCGTGCCCTCAGGAAAACCGCGGGCTAAAGTGAACACTTGTGTTTCAAGGTCATCTTCAGAGTCAATGCTATTACTTGTCCATGTATAGTCAGCATCACTTCCTGTGACGGGAGTGCCGATGAGGTGTTTACCATCTCGGGTGAATATCTGGATGTCGTCATCTGCCCCTAAATCATAGAGGTGGATTTCAACATTTTTGGCATCAACAGGAATAAAGGCAAATGGCTTAATGCCCGAAGTCTCTCCGGTCAACGTACTTCCTGTGGCAAATTTACTGGCAAAACTCTCTGTTTGCCCCAGGCGCGTTGTGCTCTGCGACTGAAAATCTACTGTGGAATAGGGCATGGGGCTTACCGGGCCCTGCGCGGCGGCAATTTTATCCAGGTCGCTGACCAGTACGTCCATACCTGCGGCGGCGCGGCGCACGGGCTGTACGTTAAACGTATCGCCTGCAGCGGGGGCGCCGCTTAGCGTCATATCGATACCGCCGAACGAGAGGGTGGTGCCATCCCATTCGGCATTTACTTCTTCTCCGCTGTCTTGCCGGGTAACGCTGAAGCTGCTGCCGTCGTACTTTACTTGGTAGTCGGTGGCGCGTAGGTCATCAACGCGGGTGGCATCAAAGGTAATGGTGCTTACTTCTGCGCTATTGTTTTTGCCGCTATAGGCTTGGGGGGCGCGTATTGAAAAGAAGTTTTTGCCTTGTTCGCCGTCTAAATCAATGCCTTGTTTGTGTATTTCGTTAAAGGCGGTGGTGAGCGATACGGCGAGCTGGCCAATTTGGTTTTGGGTTTTATCTAGCGATTCCTGGCGGAAGCGCATTAGCCCGCCCAGACTGCCGCCAGTAAGCACGTCCTCGTCAAGGGGCACCACGTTGCCACTACCATCACGGTAGCCAACAATAGTGCGTTGGGGGTCGTTTTCTGCGGTTATGGGGGTGAGTTTGAACGCATCGGCACCGCTCACTAACGGCTGGCCGTTGGGCAGGCTGACGTTGTAAGTTTTGCCATCCTGAATATTGAGCCGTACGTTTAGGCGCTCGTTTAGCTCGGCAATCATCTGGTCGCGCTGGTTCAGCAGGCTGTTGGGCGCTTCGCCGCTGCGGGCGCGCGACAGGGCAATTTCGCGGTTTAACCCGGCAATTTGCTGGGTGGTGTTATTTACCTGGGTAATTTCGTCTTCAATTTCGCTGTTGATGTTGTTCTGCATATCTTGCAGGTAGCTATCAAACGAGCGGAATTGGGCGCTGAGCGTTTGCGCGGTACCAATAACCCCTTGGCGGGCGGCGGGGTCTGAGGGGGCGCTGGCCAGGTCTTCCAGGCTGGAAAAGAAGGTTTGCATCAGCGGTGAAAGTCCGGCGTCGCGGTCGGCAAGCAGGCTGTCGATTTGCGTTATCTGCTGGCTGTATTTCTCTAACGCCGTGGATTGGGTGCGGGCGTTATTCAGCTGACTGGCCACATACTTATTGAATTGGCGCTGAATATCGTTGACCTGCACGCCGGGGCTGCCTGAGGACTGTTCACCCAGAATCGTAATTTCCCGGTTGTAGCCGGTAGTGTAAACGTTGCTGATATTGTTGCTGGTGGTGTTCAGCGCGTTTTGTGCCGCATTTAACCCGCTTAGCCCAATCGAAAACATGCTCATCGCCCAGTGCCCTTGTTATCATTTGCCCAACCGTCAAACGGGTAAAGATTACTTCATTACGCTGCTAAAAGAAAAGGCGAATGAGGAAAAGTTGGCAATAAAATCATCGGTTTGGGTGGCGGCTATGCTGGAAAGGCAAGGCGGTGCAGTCAAATTCCTGGGTTAGCCCGCACTGGTGCAGGCCACTGTTGTGGGTGCCACGCTGCCTTTGCAGTACACTGGCTCTTTTTTAAGCGAATGTTGCGATGTCTCCCTCGTTATTTAATACGCTCAATCTTATTAAAGTGTTTGGCGCTGCGTTAGTCGTGGCTTCTCATTATGCTGGGCAGTACTACAGCACGCCGTTTTATAGTTATGGTACGGGCTGCTTTTTTGTGGTGTCGGGATATTATGCCTTTAACTGGGAGCGCCACCGGGGCTGGTACTATCTTGCCAAGCGTTTAACGCGTTTATATCCGGCGTTTTTGGTGGCGTTGCTGGCTTATTTGTTGGCGCGGCAAATACCGTTGGCCGAGTGGCCGCTGCTGACAGCCCATCATCTTACGTTTTTGCTTTCCACGCCGGATAGGGCAACGGTGTTTGCACTTAACCCGCCGTTTTGGTCGTTGGCGGTGTTTTTTACGTTTTTTGCTTTGGTGGCTTTTTTACCCCGCATAACGCCCCGCTTTTGGCAGGTGGTGGTGCTGATGTTGCTAGCCGCTGGGGCACTGTGGTTAAACGTTACCACTTGGCGAGAGGGGTACATTGAGCTGTGGGTGGCGCCGCTACATTTATATGCTTTTTGGTTGGGTGGCTGGCTGGGGGCTAGGGCGCATCGTCGCCCGGTGCCGTTGCACTGGGGTTATACGTGGCTGGCGGTGGGCATTATGCTGCTGATTGTGGTGTGCGGTGCTTACTACCAGTGGCTTACCCGTGTACTTTTCTTGGGTGAGACGTTTGCTTACCGGGGGGCTATGGTGGTGCTGTATGCGTTGCTATTTTGGGCAATGATTCATAGCCCGCTGGCAGCACGCGGCACTGGTTTGCTCAGCTTCTTGGGCACCATTAGTTTCGGGGTTTATCTGTTTCATAACCTGCCTGTTTATTGGATGAGCGATGCACTGCCCGCTAGTGTGGCGGTGGTGCTTTCTGTGGGGCTTTCCGTGGGTGTTGCGTGGCTTTCGTGGCGCTTTGTGGAATCTCCGTTTCAGCGTTGGAGTAAACCTCGGTTGGCGAAGTGGTACCGCCAGCCTGCGGCGGCGTTGCCGCGCGATGGTAAAAGGGAGTAGTGCGTGAAGTTGCGTTATGGCTGGGGTGTGGTGGGGGGCATCGTTGGGTTGCTGGTGCTGTGTTTGCTGGGGCGGCGTTTGTTTGTATTGCAGGCAATGTCTTACGAGGTGTTGGGCTGCCGGGCTTGTGTGGTGCCCAATGTGTTGGCATCAGATGTGCCGTATTGGGCGGTCGTGGTGGCGCTGTTTGTGGTGTCGTTCGGCCGTCGTGGGTGGTTGTGGCGTGGGGTGTGGCGGGGTATTGCTTTACTCGGCGTGGCGCTGTATGCCGCCGATATGTGGGTGATGTCCCAGTTTAGTACGCGTTTAATGTTGGCGGATATTCGGGTGTATACCGCTGATACTGCACAAGCCTTGGCGCTAGTGTTGCAGTGGCCGCTGTTGCACCAGTTGTTGGTAGTTGGGGGCTTAGTGCTGGGGGCTGCGCTGTGGTGGTGGCCGGTAAGCGAGCCAATATCTCGGCGGGGCATTGTTCTGTGCGGTAT
>NZ_JAMZBE010000148.1:0-8764 GCF_024158645.1 Halomonas sp. 707B3 | reverse complement strand
GGGCTCTACCGGCGCGTCAGGCAGCTCTACCTCGGGCAACGCAATCGTACTAGTGGCCACTGGTGCAGGCGCGGGAGTCGGCATAGGCGGCGGCGCAGGTGCTGCTTGCGCAGGCGCGGGAGGCGGTGCCTCCTGTTCGGGCGCCACCTCCGGCGCTTCCACCATGGTCATGGACATCGTCATAATGGGCTCATCGACTTGCTGTTCAGGTGGTGCCACCAGCAGCGCCAGCATCCAGAAGAGTCCGACGGCCAGAGCAATACCGCCTAGCATCGACAACGCATGACGCATCATGGCGCACTCCGGCTCGCTGCCACGGCGACCTGCTCGACCCCAGCCTGCTGGAGACGATCCATAACCTCAATCAGCACACCCGTGGTGGACTCTCGATCGGCTTGAATAACCACCGACCCTTCACCGCTGAGCATTCCAGCCACCTGCTGACCAACACGATGTAGATCTACCGGCTGGCCATCTACCCATACCGCTCCTTCCGGCGTGACAGCAATCAGCACCTGGGCATCGGGGCGCGGAGTGGCCGCAGACGCTTCAGGACGGTCAATCTCCACCCCGCTCTCCTTGATAAAGCTGGTCGTGACGATAAAGAAGATCAGCATAATGAACGCCACATCCAGCATTGGCGTTAAGTTCACCTCATTGCTGTCGTCGGCAGCCTCTATAGAACGGCGTCTACGCATCACTCTCCTCCAAGGCACGCGCTAAGCGGTCATGCAAACGCTGGTCTTCGCGACGAATAACGTGCTCTAAACGGCTAATAAACAGCATACCCACGACCGCAATGGCCATTCCCGTTAAGGTAGGCAGCGTTGCTCGGGCGACGCCATCGGCCATGGCCCGAGCTTGGTGGGTATCACTCATCGAAAGACTATCAAAAACGGTAATCATACCGGTGACGGTACCCAACAGCCCCAGTAGCGGGCAGAGCACCACCAGCAGTCTGATCCAGGGCAACGGGCGGCGAAGCTTGGCTACCAAGGCCGCACTCCATACATGACGTAGCGTACGCGCACTCCAACTGCGGTGGTCGCTACGGGCTGCCCAGCGACGAACCAGTTCATGGCGCGCGCGCCGCCAACTGATGCGGTAGTACCACCAGCGCTCAATCGCCATGGCGAACACCACCACCGCCACCAGCGCAAGCACGACTAGCACAGCGCCGCCCGCCTCTAACAGCCGCTCTACTGGCTCTAGCCAAAGGGGTAAGGTCGGCATGCTAGTTCACCGTTTGCCCAGAAAGAGTGGACTGCGCTTCCAGATGGTCGGCCAACGTGGCGCTGGCTTCGCCTTCAATCACCTGAGTAATAAAACGGCTGCGACTGGAGAGTGCCGTTTGGGCAAACAGCAGCGGCACAGCGGTTACCAAGCCCAGAACAGTGGTCACCAACGCCTGGCTGATACCGCCAGCCATTAGCTGCGGGTCGCCCGTTCCAAATACCGTAATGGCTTGGAAGGTCACGATCATGCCTGTCACGGTACCCAGTAGCCCCAGCAGAGGTGCAATGGCGGCCAGCAATTTAACGATAGGCTGACCACGCTCAATCTTCGGCAACTCAGCGAGTACCGCCTCATCCAGCCTCGCTTCGAGCGCTTCCGGCGTTTGGTGCTTATCCATCTCCTTAAAGCGTTCTAACACGCGACCAAGCGGATTATCCTTGCTTGGCTGATCCAAGTTTTGACGCTGGCGACGCACACGCGCACTCACCATCAGCAGGTAAATATACTGAGCTAACGCCACCAGCAGCCCAATACCACCGAGCACGACAACGACGTAACCGACGTAGCCTCCTTGCTGAAAGCGCTCCCAGAGCGTGGGCTGTTGCGCCAACGCTTCCAGAACACTGCCTTGCGTGGGGTCAATGGCAAATTCACGGCTCTCGCCCTGATGGTAAGCCGCCAACAGGTCGCTGACCGCTGTTGGCGTGCGCGGCACTTCGGCGAGGCTGCTCTCTTCGTCTTGCCCTTTTCTAAGCAGCGCAGATTCTGTAAAGGCAGCAAAATCACCCAGCCGCACGACGCTATGTGACTCTATTTCTCCGCTTGCATCCGCTACCGGCAGCTCCAGGCGCTCGGCACGACCGGTATTCACAGTGAGTGTTGCCAAGCTATCTACCACGGCCTCGATTTGTGAGCGCTCCAGAACGTCGACATCGTTAAGGCGCGGCGGCAGCGCATCTGCCTCTAGCGTTAGCCAGCTATCGCCGCCTAGCTCATTGCGAATTTCTTCACTGTGACGGGCAAGATCTGCTAGCAATGAGGTTAACGCTTCTCCCTGCTCCTCTTGCCGCTGGGCAAGCGCTTGGGCCTGCTCGCTTTGCTCTTCCTGCTGCGCTTCAAGGGCTGCCTGCTCTTCTTCAGCCGCCTCATGGGCAGCACGTGCTTCCTCCAAGGCGGCTTCCAGGCCATCTTGATCTTCTAAGAATGACTGCAGCCGCGCCTGATCACGCGCTTGGGCAGCCTCTCGGACCTCCCTTAGCGACCCGAGTTCGTCGCTTTGGGCCATGGCAGCGCTGCTCGTTAATGCGCCGACCAGTAACGTTAGGCAAAGCCATGCTTTTGGGCGAGAGAATAGACTCATGACTGGCCCCCTTGGTCATGGGCAGTAATAGAGAGTGGTAGTTGCAGAAGCTCCGGCGTGCGCTGATCATCAGCGATGCGCAGGCCGTTGCGTACCTGACGGCGAGCGGGTTCGTCTAACGCTAGCCATTCACCGCCCTCTTTATCCCATACACCACCTTCCCGACCATCGGGCGTGAGGTAGTAAAAGCCAATACGGCCAATACGTAGGTACTCGACTTCTCTGGGCGACGCTCCTTCCATCACCAACCGGCCTCGCCAACTATCCACTTCACGGCCATAGGCCAGCTCAGCGCGCCAGGCTTCGAGCAAGCTGGCAATGCGTTCAGCGCTGCCTGCCTCGGGATTACCGGCGGATTCCACCCGGGCGAGGCGTTCATCGGTTAAGAAAGGTAGATCTGACTCGATCCAACGGGCTAGCTGCTCGGCCATATCCTGCTCGATCATGGGCAGCGCATCACGGGTATCGCTTAACGTATCAAGCGCTTGGCTTAATCGCTGCTGGCGCTCGGCTTCGCTAGCCAGGCGGCTACTGAGCGTTGCGTTGGAGGCTTCCATCTGGCGGGTTTCCCGCTCTAGGCGGCGCAACTCCTCAATGGCGGAACGCGTAGCTTCATCCGCGCTGTCAATTTGCTGCTGCAGTTCAGACTGGGTTTGCTGGGCCTCGACACTTTGGGCCGCTTGATCCATTGTCTCATCACTTGCCATTAGCGTACCGCTGACCAGCACTCCTGCAAGCCAACACCCACGCAAGGCAAAGAAAGGCCTTTTCAGCACGTTATGTCTCCGTCACTGCTTAGCGCCCCTTTACAAACGGCGCGCTAAAACTCATTAGGTATAAGAACGATTTGCGTTTAACGCGTGCAGTGCATAGCGTAACACTAATAGAATAAATGACAATATTTATCATTAACATTCAACAATAGCCTGCCGGCAGTATCACGCATAAAAAACGGGAGCCATAGGCTCCCGTAGAGGACGTAACGACGGCAGTGCTTAAAATGCCCAGTCGTCGTCTTCTGTGGCAACCGCTTTACCAATGACATAGGAAGAGCCAGACCCTGAGAAGAAGTCGTGGTTCTCATCCGCGCTGGGTGACAGTGCGGCCATGATCGTTGGGTCGACATCCGTCACGCTGCTGGGGAATAGCGGCTCAAAGCCCAGGTTCATCAGGGCTTTGTTGGCGTTGTAGTGAAGGAATTTCTTCACATCTTCCGACAAACCAACCTCATCATAAAGCGATTCAGTGTAGCGAACTTCGTTGTCGTAAAGCTCCAGCAGCAGCTCGTAAGCATAATCTTTGACTTCCTGCTGTCGCTCGGGCGTCTCTTCTGCCAGCGCCTGCTGGAATTTGTAGCCCACGTAGTAACCGTGCACCGCTTCATCACGAATGATCAAACGAATCAGGTCTGCCGTGTTGGTCAGCTTGGCGTGGCTGGACCAGTACATGGGCAGGTAGAAGCCTGAGTAGAACAGGAACGACTCCAGGAAAACGCTCGCCACCTTGCGCATCAGCGGGTCGTCCGAGCGGTAGCGCTTCAGGATGAGCTCCGACTTCATCTGTAGCGTCGGATTTTCCTCACTCCAGCGGAACGCGTCGTCTACATC
The DNA here is from genome assembly GCF_024158645.1 of Halomonas sp. 707B3. Taxonomy (NCBI): domain Bacteria; kingdom Pseudomonadati; phylum Pseudomonadota; class Gammaproteobacteria; order Oceanospirillales; family Halomonadaceae; genus Halomonas; species Halomonas sp. 707B3. The sequence goes on along the minus strand of NZ_JAMZBE010000148.1, from coordinate 4,561 downwards.
ACGCGTTGCACACAGCGTCGAGAAAATCGAGCTGTAGGAGCGCGCATGCACGGATTCCATAAAGGCGATATTGGTGTATACCGCTTCTTCATGAGGAGTGCGGGCATCTTCCATTAGCACAGGCGCACCCACGCTGCTTTGAATGGTGTCCAGCAGCGTCAGGCCCGTAAATACGCGGATAGTAAGCTGCTTCTCTTGCTGCGTCAGCGTGTTCCACGACTGAATATCATTAGAGAGCGGCACTTTTTCCGGCAACCAGAAGTTACTGGTCAGACGGTTCCATACCTCAAGGTCTTTATCGTCTTGAAGGCGGTTCCAGTTAATCGCATTCACTCGCGACAAACGTTGCATCATCGTCATCAGAGTTCTCTCACAAACATCTTCTTAAAAGCGTATCCGAGGTTACAGCGTACAGGAGACGCAACCCTCTACCTCGGTGCCTTCAAGCGCACTTTGGCGTAAGCGAATGTAGTAAAGCGTCTTGATACCTTTACGCCATGCGTAAATTTGCGCCTTGTTGATATCCCGCGTGGTGGCTGTATCCGGGAAGAACAGCGTCAACGAGAGGCCTTGGTCAACGTGCTTGGACGCCTCTGCGTAGGTATCGATAATTTTTTCAGGACCGATTTCGTAGGCATCCTGGAAGTAATCGAAATTCGCTTCGTTCAAGAATGGCGCTGGGTAGTAAACGCGACCCAGCTTGCCCTCTTTACGGATCTCGATCTTCGCCGCCACCGGGTGAATGCTCGAGGTGGAGTGGTTGATGTACGAGATAGAACCAGTCGGCGGTACCGCTTGAAGGTTACGGTTGTATAGGCCGTGCGCCATCACCGAGGCTTTCAGCGCTTGCCAATCGTCCTGAGTAGGTAGTGCAATACCGCTACGCTCAAACAAGTGACGGACTTTCTCCGTACGCGGCAGCCACGCTTGGTCGGTGTACTTATCAAAGAATGTACCCGACGCATAGGTAGAGTCTTCGAACCCTGCAAAGGTCTCACTATGCTCAATAGCCAGCTGGTTCGACGCACGAATGGCATGGAAGGCAACGCAGTAGAAGTACAGGTTAGTGAAATCCAACCCTTCTTCTGAGCCATAATAAATATGCTCGCGAGCCAGGAAGCCATGCAGGTTCATCTGACCAAGGCCGATGGCGCGAGACTTGGCGTTGCCTTCAGCAATAGAAGGAACACTGCGCAGGTTGCTCATTTCCGATACGGCGGTGAGGCCGCGAATGGCAATCTCTACGCTGGTGCCGATATCGCCAGCATCCATCACCTTGGCAATGTTCATAGAGCCCAGGTTACAGGAGATATCCTGACCAATCTCACGGTAGCCAAGGTCGTCGTCATACTCGGTCGGCGTATTAACCTGCAGAATCTCAGAGCAGAGGTTGCTCATATTGATACGGCCCGCAATCGGGTTAGCGCGGTTGACCGTATCTTCAAACATGATGTACGGGTAGCCAGACTCGAACTGCAGCTCTGCCAGGGTTTGGAAGAAGGCACGGGCGTTAATCTTCTGTTTACGAATACGCGCGTCAGCCACCATTTCATGGTATTTCTCGGTGACGCTGATATCGCCAAACGGCACGCCGTAGACCCGCTCTACATCGTAGGGCGAGAAGAGGTACATATCATCGTTGCGCTTCGCCAGCTCAAAGGTGATATCGGGAATAGTCACACCCAGCGACAGCGTTTTGATGCGGATTTTTTCGTCCGCGTTTTCACGCTTGGTATCCAGGAAGCGCAAAATATCCGGATGGTGAGCGTTGAGATATACAGCCCCGGCACCCTGGCGTGCACCCAGCTGGTTAGCGTAGGAGAACGCGTCTTCCAGCAGCTTCATAATCGGGATAATGCCCGATGACTGGTTCTCGATACGCTTGATCGGCGCGCCGGATTCACGAATATTGCTCAGCAGGAAGGCCACGCCGCCGCCACGCTTGGAGAGCTGAAGCGCAGAGTTAATGGAGCGCCCGATAGACTCCATATTGTCTTCAATACGCAGCAGGAAGCAGGATACCAGCTCCCCCCGCTGGCGTTTGCCGCAGTTGAGGAACGTCGGCGTTGCAGGCTGGAAACGGCCGCTAATAATTTCATCGACCAGCGACTTAGCCAGCACTTCGTCGCCGCGCGCCAGTGTTAGTGCGACCATGCACACGCGGTCTTCATAACGCTCAAGGTAGCGCTTACCGTCAAAGGTTTTTAACGTGTAGCTGGTGTAGTACTTAAACGCGCCCAGAAAGCTAGGAAAACGGAATTTGTAGGCATAGGCTTGCTCAAACAGCGCCTTCACAAACGCAAAGCTGTACTGCGCCAGCATTTCGGCTTCGTAGTACTGCTCTTCCACCAGATAATCGAGTTTCTCTTCCAGCGAGTGGAAGAAGACCGTGTTCTGATTAACGTGCTGCAGAAAGTACTGACGCGCCGCTTCGCGGTCTTTATCCAACTGCAGTTCGCCGTTGGCACCGTACAGATTAAGCATCGCATTCAGCGCATGGTAATCCAACGTGCGCGCCTCGGTTGCTCCCGCAGCAGGGCGTGGTGTTTCTGCCGAGTTTTTTGTAGCTACGTTCTTAGAGACTGAGCTTGACGTTTCCAAAACTCTTCTACTCCTTTGCGGACCTTGGCGACATCGTCATCAGTGCCAAACAATTCAAAACGATAAAGCAGCGGCACCTGGCACTTTTGGGCAATAATTCGCCCTGCCAAACCGTATGCCTCACCAAAATTAGTATTTCCAGCAGCAATGACACCTCGCAGGAGGTGTCGATTGTGCTCGTCATTTAAAAACCGAATTACCTGACCCGGCACGGCTCCATTGGCAGAGCCGCCACCATAGGTAGGTGTTACCAATATGTAGGGCTGTTCAACGCGTAGTGTGGGCGCTTCACGGTTTAACGGCAGCCGCTGTGCGCTTAAGCCAAGCTTTTCAATAAAACGGTGGGTGTTGCCTGACTTAGTGGAAAAATAGATCAGCGTACCTGCCTGCTCGGCTTCCACGTCAGCAGTGTGCATGAATGACGATTATGCCAACGCTTGCAGGCGGTCAGGACGGAAACCCGACCAGTGCTCTTCACCAACAACAACTACCGGCAGCTGACGATAACCAAGTGCTTCGACTTCTTCTTGAGCACCGGACTCAGCGGTAATATCGATCACGGTGTACTCTAAGCCCTGCTTGTCCAACGCACGGTAAGTCGCGGTGCACTGTACACAGGCAGGCTTGCTATAAATTTGGATTTCCATGGCTATTTTCCTTTTCATAGCGGCAATTTTCAGGTAGTGCACAGGGTCTGCTCTACCCCTCTAAAAGACAGCACGCATACTATATATAGACCACGAGAAAATCAATTCAAGCATATATGGTATTTTTTCATCCACAGGTTATTGACAGTCAATGCCCAGCGCTATACCCAGCAACAAAAAAACCGCCCCCTGAGCAGGGGCGGTTTTTCAGCAGTATAAATAGCTTACACCGCTCTCACCTGATGTGAGTTTAGGCAGTGGCGGCCTGGTAACGACGCTCAACGTCTTCCCAGTTAACCACGTTGAAGAAGGCATCAACGTAGTCAGGACGCTTGTTCTGGAACTTCAGGTAGTAAGCGTGCTCCCAAACGTCCAGACCCAGCACCGGCGTGTTGCCGTGCATTAGCGGGCTGTCTTGGTTCAGGGTATTCTCAACGACCAGTTTTTTCTCCGGCGTGACGGACAGCCACGCCCAGCCGCTACCAAAACGACCTAGCGCCGCTTTCTTGAAAGCTTCTTTAAACGCATCAAGGCCGCCCAACTCTGCGTCGATGGCTTTTGCCACGTCACCCTGGGGCTGACCGCCACCATTGGGAGACATCATCTGCCAGAACATAGAGTGATTAGCGTGACCACCACCGTTGTTGATAACGGCTTGGCGCTTCTCTTCTGGTACGCGATCCAGGTTGGCAACCAGCTCTTCAACCGGAACGTCTTCAAGGCCAGTACCTTCAAGCGCGCCGTTCAGGTTGGTGACATAGGTGTTGTGGTGACGAGAGTGGTGAATTTCCATCGTCATCGCGTCGATGTTCGGCTCGAGAGCATCGTAAGCGTACGGCAGTTCAGGAAGGGTATGTGCCATGCTATCTTCTCCTTGAGTGGCTTCTGTTGCGTTCACTACAGTAGGTGTGGTCTTACTCCACCCTTTTCAACCACCGCCACGGCAATTTTTTTGCCATGGGCGGCAAATCTTTTATCCCAGTACCTTAGTCAACTATTGTCAGTTTATCGAATTCACCCCAAATAAAAAAGCCGACTTCTGGCGAAGTCGGCTTTTGACGGACAAGCAATTCAACGGCTTATAGCTTGCTTTCCAGCTCTGGCAGAATCTCGAACAGATCCCCCACTAGGCCGTAGTCGGCGACCTGAAAGATCGGAGCTTCGTCGTCTTTGTTGATGGCGACGATCACCTTGGAGTCTTTCATGCCCGCCAAGTGCTGAATCGCACCTGAAATACCCACCGCAATGTACAGCTCGGGCGCGACGATCTTACCGGTTTGGCCCACCTGCATGTCGTTGGGTACGAAGCCAGC
>NZ_JAMZBE010000147.1:0-8820 GCF_024158645.1 Halomonas sp. 707B3 | reverse complement strand
CATGGCACTGTCTGGGTGAATGGCGATAATGGCTATATTGCCATGCAGGTCAGTGGGTTAGAAGTGCTTCCGGGGGCCGGTCTCACGGATTCAGGATTATGAAAAGCAAAATGAGCGGTGTTTTAATCGCCCCAGTGTCAGTGAGTGCAGCCGTTAATATCTAACAAGAACGTATACAAGTGTTTGGCGCGCTTTTATTAACTGCTTTTCTTAATGTTAGGTGTTAGCCGTAGTACATCTAACGTTTATTTCTATCTTGATTTCTTCTTATAAAAATAAAGCGAGGTGTTTATGTCTCAGCCGTGCATTATCTGTGTTGCCATTACGGGAAGCCTGCCACGTAAAGAAAACAATCCGGCGGTGCCCATTACCGTTAATGAGCAAATAGAGAGCACCCAGGCAGCCTTTGAAGCCGGGGCCAGTATTGCGCATTGCCATGTGCGTAACGACGATCAAACGCCGTCATCCGACCCAGAAAAATTTGGCCGCCTGATGGAAGGGCTCAAGAAACACTGCCCGGGCATGATTATCCAGCTTTCCACCGGTGGCCGATCTGGGGCTGGCGAAGCTCGCGGCGGCATGCTGCCGCTGAAACCGGATATGGCCAGCCTATCGGTGGGCTCGAATAATTTCCCCAGCCGCGTCTACGAAAATCCTCCCCAACTGGTGGAGTGGTTGGCAGACGAAATGCTCAAGTACAACGTGAAGCCTGAAATTGAGGCGTTTGATCTCTCGCACATCCATCAGGCGGTCGCGCTTTCAAAGCAGGGCAAGTTAAAAGCGCCGTTATACGTTCAGTTCGTTATGGGGGTAAAAAACTCAATGCCCGCCGACAAACACAGCTTTGACTTCTTCATTGAAACACTCAAGCGACTAGCCCCCGACGCCCAATGGTGCGGCGCAGGCATAGGAGCCAACCAATACCGGCTTAACGAATGGTCGATTGCCGCAGGCGGCCATACCCGTACTGGTCTTGAAGACAACGTGCGGATAGATCGCGATACCCTAGCCGCTTCCAACGCCGCCCTGGTCGATAGAACCGTCGCGCTGTGCGAAAAATACCAGCGCCCGGTTGCCACCTGGCAGCAAGCCCGCGACATACTGGGACTGCCAATGGTGTAAGGCTATGGGTAGGTGCTGCTTTAGAGGCAAAACAGTGGCAGTGAGAGTAGTGTGCCGATTTTGTCTATCTCGAAAAGTCCTTTCACGAAAGGGCTTTTTCTTTTGTTTACCCTATATCTTCCAGCAGGCCAGTGCTTAGCGCAAAGGGTGTATTTCACGGCGTCACCATCAAGGCAGTACCTATCCATAGCTGATACCGTGTTCAATAGATAGACGCTCATTGCCGTATACGAGACGCGTGACAGAGGCTGCTGTTTTCGCTACTGTTGGTTAAGGATGATGAGCTTTCCTTGTTTTGACGGCTTTCGACCCAAAGCGGTCATGCCGGGAAATGCAGCAGGCGCGCGAGTTTTGTATATATAGCCTAATTTAAATTAATTTATATAAGAATCATAGGCTTGGGAAAATCTGGTGGGCTGCATTTGCCGGACAAAAGTGCCAGCACGTTCATTCAATCATAGAACGCGCTGTCTAATACGCTGTTATGCACACAAAGTATTTAAGGTGAATTATGGAACATATTGATTGGGGTGATTTTCAAAAGGTTGATATCCGCGTTGGAACCATTGTCGATGTAGAAGACTTTCCAGAGGCTCGCCGACCTGCTTATAAGTTACAAGTGGATTTTGGAGAAGAGCTTGGTATCAAAAAATCTAGTGCGCAGATCACTGATTTATACACCAAAGAAGAGCTGTTGGGTAAGCAGGTGCTGGCAGTCGTAAACTTCCCACCAAAACAAATTGGCCCCATCATGTCTGAATGTTTAGTCACTGGGTTGCACCGGCCTGATGGTTCTGTTGTGCTTTCAACCGTTGATATGGAGCTGCCAAATGGAGCTCGGTTGGCATAACAAGCCGCTCAAATTCGTTCCGGCTGCAAAAAACGCAGCCTACACCGGACTCGCTAACGCTCGCCGTTTAGCGGGGCGTTAAGTGTCAGGGAAAATATGAAGCGCTACACCTACGAAAATACTCTAAAGCAGCAGGCTGATGTTCTGTGTTATGCATTCTCGCCTGATCTAATTGACGCGTCTGAAAATGAACTGAAGCAGTTTTTGCAGGTTCTTTGCCAGCATTTCCCTAAAACCGAAAATGGGGATGGCTTGTTTAAGCCAATGGACAATCAGGCATATATAAATACGTTTAATAATGCTTACTCGAATGTCTTCCGGCTCATCGAAGCAAAACGTACCAAAAGGCGGCACTGGCAAATGTACTGGTTGGCCCTACTAACGTTACTGGTTCTTGCCGTTACATTGGGTAATGACATATACACCAAAAAGCAAAGCAACAGCGATCAATCAACGTCGGCAACACTTAACAAGTCAAAGCACTCGGACTTGGCAAAGCTGTCACCTTTTTTGTTCCAAAAAAGTCGCCAACTTCACCAGGCCGGTGTTTGAGGCGTTAAGTGTAAGGAGGCAAGATGGAAGCCAAGACTACTAAACCGGACCGCATTGAAGTGTCAAATCACTTTTTTCACGACGCGCTAGATTTTCAAATTAGATTCGATCACTGTTTTTTTAGCGATGGCCCGCTTTTCTTTACGCCCAGGTCAAGGCGCGCTAAGTGCTTTATCGATCTTAGAATGGGAATTGAATCAATACTAAAGTCATTTCTCAGTTACTTTCACAGCGGTGATAAAAAAGGCAAGGAACTGGTTAAGTGGGTCGAGAAATACAGCCATAGAGTGCGTGAAATGCTGAAAGATGCCGAGCCTTATCTTCAGCCCGGCTTTAAGGATAAGTACGGAGATCAAATTTTAAGCCTCGATTCTTTACCTGTCGGCCTTAGGTACAGGCTAGACGCATGGGACTTTAGAGGAAATAAAGAGGATTTCTATTGTGACACAGTTGGGTGCGACTCGTGGCTTCAGCTATTGCATGAAGCGCTCAAAGAATTGATACAGTTCATGAACGAAAACCTGAAGCAACATACTAGGATTTTGGGCAGTGCAGAGTTGTGGGATGAACTGGTTGCGCCTCACTATGAGAAGTACACTTAACAAACACATTATGGCGCCACTACGTGGCTGGGACGGCTTGCACTGCGCTCGTTCCTCGCTATGTTACAGCCGCCCCATATGTGGGCGTTAAGTTTCAGGAGGAGTCGTGCGAATCGAAATAGGTACGGAAACGGATTCAGATCACTGCAAAGCAATTACGCATGAATATTATAAGTGCAGAGATGCTTTTGAGAGATTTCGAGTCACAGCGGAAGGGATAATTCTTTCAGGCCAAAATAAAGAAATTTCTTATCGGGCCTATAATGCGTATTCATATTTTATCCATCATTTGTATGAGTTTTTAATGGCTTGTCATGCAAGAGATGCTGGAAATACCAGCATTACTAATAAGCGAGGCCCAGAACGTACAGAGTATCTTGACTTACTGTTAACTGGTGATGCTCACAGAGTTGTTAAAGCAAGGATAGACCGGATTAGCCAAGGAAGAGCCCCAAGTTGGGAAAATCATATTTCTTATTATGAAGGCTTACTGCCAATTCCAGAGAATTTTGGAGAGGGCTTTCGCACTTACAGAAACAAGGTTTCAGGTCACGCCTCATTTGAACGAGTATCCGAATTAAATTTAACGGAATTCTATAAAAAGTATCACCCATACCTTTATCTTCTATACAGGGATGTTGGTGGAATGTGGGGACGTGATCTCGAAGAGTTTCCATGCTTAAAAGACGTAACAAGCTTCTTCGAAACCATCGCAAATGGAACTTAACAAGTCGCGGCATTTCGCAGCCTTCGGTTGCCGAACGCTCGCAAGCTGGCGCCGTTGCGCCAAGCGTTAAAGCGCTATATCAGTGGCTCCTGAAAGGCTGCTCTTGGCCGTTAGCTGACTCAAATACAGCAGCACTCCCTTTATCCAACCACCCCAAAACCCACCCAGCTAAGCTATCCTCCCAACCCTAACCCACCACCGAGACCTCTTCATGCAAACAACACGCATCGTCATCGTGGGCGCTGGTTTGGCGGGGCTGTATGCTGCTTATTTATTGGAACAGCGGGGCATCACCGATTACGTGGTATTGGAAGCGCGGGAGCGTGTGGGTGGGCGTATTGCGTCACTGGTGCCGGATGAGGCCCATGCTTCTGAAGTGTTTGATCTGGGGCCTTCGTGGTTTTGGCCAGGGTTTCAGCACGCGCTGGGGGCGCTGGTGGAATCGCTGGGGCTGTCGTCGTTTGCTCAGCATGAAACGGGCGATATGGTGGTGGAGCGCTCTCACCAGATGCCGCCTGTGCGTATGCAGGGCTTTGCGAATCAGCCGTCTTCGATGCGGCTACAGGGCGGCATGCAGGCTTTGATTGATGCGTTGCGCCAGCGTGTTGAATCTTCGCGACTTCACACCGGGCAGGCGGTTCAGGCTATGTCGCTCAATCGCAATGGCCATGTGGTACTGGCGTGTGCGAGCGGGCAGCGTTACAGCGCGCAGCACGTGCTGCTGGCAGTGCCGCCCAGGTTGGCGGCGCAGGCGATAACCTTTACGCCACCGCTGCCGGAGCGTCTTGCCCACCAGTGGGCCAATACCGCGACTTGGATGGCTCCCCATGGCAAATACGTGGCGCTGTATGCCACGCCTTTTTGGCGAGAGGAGCAGCTTTCCGGAGAGGCGCGTAGCTTGATCGGCCCGCTGGGCGAAATTCATGATGCATCTCATCCGGATGGTCACGGAGCGCTGTTTGGCTTTTTTAGCATACCTGCCAGCGCACGAGCGCAGATAGGCGATGAGGCGCTGCGCCAGCATTGCCGCGCACAGCTAGCCAGGCTGTTTGGCCCGGAAGCGGCTAACCCAAAGCAGGATGTGATTAAAGACTGGGCGCAGGAATCGTTCACCGCTACCCACACCGATCAACAACCTAGCGAGCATCATGGCATGGCACCGCCTGTTCGCGCTGCCGATGGGCCTTGGCAGCCTTGCTTAACCGGCATTGGCAGCGAGTGGGGCGAGCAGTATGCCGGTTACTTGGCAGGTGCCCTTGAAGCCGCCGAACGTGGCGTAGCGGATGTGTTGGCGAAGTAGGGCGCTTGTGCCCAAGCGCTAATCCAGCAGCGATTCGCCCGAGCGCGTGAGCAGCGCTTTTAAGCTAGGGGATTCAAACCGGCGCTGAATGGTAATTGCGTAGAACTCCTCCCATACGCCGGGCAGCGCGCCGTAATCTTTGAGCGTGCCGTTGTGCAGCTCGTCGCGCACCACCACGGGGGGCATAACGGCAATGTGCTGCGTGTCCCGCGCCAGTAGGCGCATCATCGCCATGTCATCTACCTCGGCGGCAATTTTGGGCGTTAGCCGGTAGTGGCTGCACAGCTGGTCAAAGGCGTGGCGAGTGGCGTTTTCCACCCCAGGCAGAATAAACGCGTGACCGCTCAGGCCGTTGGGAAAGCTGGGTGGCGGCGAGAGGTGAGGCGATGCAATCAAACTCACCGGCTGACGTGCCAGGCGTTGCGAGCGCCAGGGGTGTTCGCTATCGCCACGCACGGGTTGGTTAGAGAGCACTACGTCTAACTTGTGAGCAGAAAGCCGCCTTAGCAGGTCATCCATGCCACCGCTTTGCAGTATCAAATCCAGGTCGTCTCGGCCCAGCAGTGGCCGTACAAATCCTTCCTGAAAGTTGCGCGATAGCGTGGCCACTGCGCCTACGCGCACCACCTCGCGGTGGGCGTGGCCGCCTTCAGCAAACAGCGCGCTCAGCTCTTCGCCTTGGGTGAAGATGGTTTCCGCGTAATCAAACGCCAGCCTGCCCGCTTCGGAAAGATGCAGCTGCCGCCCTTCGCGAATAAACAGCGCTTGGCCCAAGCGCTCCTCTAACTGGCGAATTTGCTGGGAAAGCGACGACTGTGACACGTGCAGAGCTTCGGCCGTGCGCGTCAGGTGGCCCGATTTCGCCACTTGCCAAAAATAGTACAGATGATGGTAGTTGAGCTTCATGGCAGAGGGGCCTCAGGCTGCGTGTTGGCTATTCGTTCTGTTTTAAAGAACGATTTATCAAAAATAAACTATTTTTTATATGGTGACGAGCTGGGCATAGTCGGTGGCATACGACTAAGGGGGAAAGGCTATGCCAAATTTCGTCGACATAACGGTGCTATCCATAACGGTGCTATCACTACTGGCGCTGTGGTTACTGGTCCCGGTTTCGCTGTTAGTGATGGCGGGCGTCAGCGCACGGGCCAGCACGCCCGCATCGCTGAAGCGCGCTTGGCAAATAGGCCGCTGGTTAACGGCAAGCGCGCTGGTCGCGAGTCTAGCGGTGGGCGGGCTACTGGTGCTGGATGCGCTGGGTGTACCTACCGGCCTGCCCGAAGCCGCTCAGCCGCTGGGCTTGTATCCGGATGGTTTGGCCGTGTGGATGGCGCTACTGATCAGCTTGTTAGGCACGGTGCTGCTGCGTTTTGCAGAGAACTATCTAAAGGGCGATCGTGGCGAGCGTCGGTTTTTGCCCTGGTGCTTGGTGGTGCTGGCAAGCGTGATGCTGCTGGTCTTTACCCATCACCTAGTCGTGATGCTGATTGCCTGGGTGGGCGTGAGTGTGGCGCTGCACCACTTGCTAACGCTCTACCCTGAGCGGGTTGAAGCCCAACGGGCGGCATGGCAAAAATTTGTGGTAAGCCGCTTAGGCGATGCCGCGCTGATTGTAGCGGTAGCGCTTCTCTACGCACGCTTCGGTACCTTTCAGCTACCTGAGCTGTTTGCGGCCGCTGCGGCGTCCTCTAGCGGCTGGCAGGTGGAGGCCGCCTCAGTGGCGCTGGCCATCGCGGCACTGTGCAAATGCGCCCAGGTGCCGATGCATGGCTGGTTGATCAAAGTCATGGAAGCCCCCACACCGGTTTCCGCGCTGCTGCATGCGGGGGTGATTAACCTGGGGGGCTTTGTGTGGCTGCGTTTGTTCCCGGTGTTTGATGGCCTAACGCTGGGCCACTACCTGCTCATTGCGGTGGGTGGTTTTACCGCACTGGTCGCGGTGATGACGATGCTGACCCAAACCTCCGTCAAGCATGCTCTGGCGTGGTCTACCTGCGCGCAAATGGGCTTTATGCTGTTCGAAATTGGCGTAGGGGCGTACACCTTGGCGCTGGCTCACCTGTTGGCGCACTCGCTTTACAAAGCTCACTCCTTCTTGGCGTCTGGCCGTACCGTGAGGGCCTCGCGCTGTGAGCGCCTGCCGCTTGCGCCGCTGCGTCAGCGCCTTTCTCTTGCGCTGCCTGCGGCCGTCGTCGCGGCGATGGTACTGATGATATGGCCCTCGCTGGTTAGCCATAATCCGCTGCTGGGTGCACTGCTTAGTTTGGCGGTGGGCAGCACGCTGTTGGGCATGCCGGTAGGCACAGCCAAACCCAAGCGTTTAGCGCTGGTAGGAATGGCGCTTACCCTGGTGCCGCTGTATGCCTTGCTACATAGCGTGTTGGCACCGGCGCTGTCCAGCGCCTACACGCCCTTAACACTCACGGCAGGCCTTTTAGGGGCACTGATGCTGGCAAGCCTAGTGCTGGCCGCAGGGGCCGTCACGCTGTTCCCTCAGGCTGCCTGGGTAGCCCGCTGGCGTGTTCACTTTAGCCAGGGGCTTTACCTGGCACTGCCGTTTCAGCGTGCGGTGGATGCGGTAGCCCCCGTTCGTGCCTGGTCGCGTCCTTCATCGCTTGCCCCTGGTTTAAAAGGAGAGTGGTCATGAGTCAGTCTATTGCCGTAGACACATCCTCACACCATTCGTCAGTGCCGTCGCCAGAGCAGTATCGCGATGCGCTAAAGCGCGCGACCGACGCCATTGCCCCGGTGTGGCCGCTGGACCAGTGGATTGCGGTCAACCCCTGGTGGGGCCTGAAGCATCAACCCATTGAGCAGGTGAGCCACGCGCTCAGCCGCCGGGCCGGACAGCCGATGACCATGCCTGCCGAATTTTATCGTAACGCTTGGGAATCGGGCCGGGTTACTCCGCAAGACCTACAGCAGGCGCTGCGCCAAGGCGGCTACGCTTATACCGAGCAGAGCCTAATGAGCTACTTGGCAACACCGCCAAAGCCGGTAACGCCGCTACGCAGCGCCTGGGATTCCCTGGCAGGGCATGATGGGTTTGACCCGCTGGCGGAGAGCTGTGCGAGCTACTTCGATCACCATCAACAGCGCTGGGCAAGCCGTGCTGTGCCTTCGCTTTATCACTTCTGGAAAACGGCGGCACAGCACGATCTGCGCTGGCCTAAAGCGCAGCGCCAGGCGTTACAAGCTCTGCCAGATGACCCCACAGCAGCGGTTGAGCAAATAGCCGAGGATTGGGCGCTCACCCCGGAAGCGTTTGAGGCGCTAGCCCACACGCTGCTGCTACGGGTTAACGGCTGGGCTTCCTGGTGCCAAGGCATTGGTTGGCATACTGCCCACCAGCAGGCAGAGGCGGGCATTACCCAGCTGGCTGCCATGGTACTGGCATGGGAGTGGATAGGCGTTGACCAGCTCACCAGCATCCAACAGAGCGAGTGGTTTGCCCAGTGGCAAACCGCCGATGCGGCCATTACTTCTCCGCATGAGGCGCTGTGGTGTTGGCAGCACGCCTATGAGTTGGGCTATCAGCGGGCGCTAGCCGCGACGTTAGCCGCGCCGAGTGCCGAGCCTTCCTCCGCTCCCAAGGTACAGGCTGCGTTCTGTATCGACGTGCGCTCTGAGCGGTTTCGTCGCCATTTAGAACAGGCTACGCCTACCG
>NZ_JAMZBE010000146.1:0-8821 GCF_024158645.1 Halomonas sp. 707B3 | reverse complement strand
TTCACGAGCAGTTGAATTTGGTGGTCGTCGCGTAGCGGCGGCGAAACCGCCACTTCAACCGGCGTCATATTACTTCGCAACGAGGCCCCCGCCGCTGGGTTAGCAATCGCAAAGCGGTCATAGGGCATAAACGGTTGGCCAGGATTCCCCTTGGCGCGGGGAGACGGAGAAGCAGGCCGAGCAGCGGTAGGCACGCTTGGCAGCGGGGCCAGCGTGATCGCTTTACCACCGCGCTCTGGGTTGTCAGTAAACGTCACGTTGCCCTGCGCATCCACCACGCGATACACCGTTTGAGCCTGCGCAGCGCTTACCCACAGGCCCAGCAGCAGCGCAGCCCCTGTGGACAAACCACTTTTTTGACGCAAACGCCATCTACTGATCATTACTTTCTCACCCTTATGTTGCTCCAACAAAAACCCCGCCGAGGCGGGGTTTTTCAGGCTACTCACACCGCAAGGGTGGATGTTAGCACTCTTGTTAAAACGGTGTTTAGCAACCGTTCTTAGCAAGAGTAGTACATGTCGAACTCGATCGGGTGAGTGGTCATGCGAATGCGCTCCACTTCTTCCATCTTCAGCTCGATGTAGGCATCGATCATTTCCTCAGTAAATACGCCGCCTTCGGTCAGGAAAGCACGGTCAGCATCGAGTGCTTCCAGTGCTTGGTCCAGGCTGTTGGCAACGGTCGGTACGGATTTGCCTTCTTCCGGCGGCAGGTCGTACAGGTTCTTGTCCATGGCATCGCCAGGGTGGATCTTGTTCTTGATACCGTCGATACCCGCCATCAGCATCGCTGCAAACGCCAGGTAGGGGTTAGCGGTCGGATCAGGGAAGCGAGTCTCTACACGCTTGCCTTTCGGGCTAGCGGTGTAAGGAATACGGATAGAAGCTGAACGGTTACGGGCACTGTAGGCCAGCATGACCGGTGCTTCGAAGCCCGGTACCAGACGCTTGTACGAGTTGGTAGACGCGTTGGTGAAGGCGTTCAGGGCACGAGCGTGCTTGATGATACCGCCGATGTAGTACAGCGCCATTTCAGACAGGCCCGCGTACTCGTCGCCAGCAAACTGGTTCTGACCATCTTTCCAGAACGACTGGTGTACGTGCATACCAGAACCGTTGTCGCCTACCAGCGGTTTCGGCATGAAGGTAGCGGTTTTGCCGTAAGCGTGCGCCACGTTGTGGATCACGTACTTCATTTCCTGAACTTCGTCAGCTTTCTTCACCAGCGTGTTGAATTTAACGCCGATTTCGTTCTGACCCGCGTTGGCAACTTCGTGGTGGTGAACTTCCACGGTCTGGCCAATCGCTTCCAGGGTGTTACACATCGCGCCACGGATATCGTGGAAGCTATCGACCGGAGGAACCGGGAAGTAGCCGCCTTTCACACGCGGACGGTGACCCAGGTTGCCGCCTTCTACTTTATTGTCAGTTGCCCAAGCGCCTTCATCAGACGTGATTTTGTACATAGAGCCCTGGATATCGGACTTCCAGTGCACTTCGTCAAAGATGAAGAATTCCGGCTCTGGGCCGAAGAAGGCGGTGTCGCCCAGACCGGTAGACTGCAGGTAAGCTTCTGCACGCTTAGCGATAGAGCGCGGGTCGCGATCATAGCCCTGCATGGTAGCAGGCTCGATGATGTCGCAACGCAGGATCAGGGTAGCGTCTTCGGTGAAGGGGTCCAGGAAGCCGGTGCCGTCTTCCGGACGCAGGATCATGTCGGATTCATTAATGCCTTTCCAGCCTTCAATAGAAGAGCCGTCAAACATTTGGCCGTTTTCAAAAAACTCTTCATTCACGTCGCGTGCCGGTACGGTGACGTGCTGCTCTTTACCGCGCGTGTCGGTGAAACGCAGATCTACCCACTTAACATCATGTTCTTCGATTAGCGCGAGAGTCTTGGCTGACATAGTGTCCTCCGGTATGAGCGTGGCTTAAAGCTTGTAACTGTAAGCTATCGATAAAAGTGTTATTCAACAAATCGTTCAACACGCAGCTGCATGTGGCGCGTTTGTCTTTTTTGTTCGCTTAACGTTTGCCTGACGATGGATAACAAAACGCCCAGCGATCATTTCAGACCGGCTATCGTTGTAGCATGCCGAGAGGCTTCTGCATACGATCTAATAGCTGGTGACAAAACTATCTACAATGTATAAGCACAGAGCATGCCAACTCTGCACCATTATGGCATCAAAAATTTATAATGCTTTGTTTTTAAAATACAAAAACCTATGAAGAGATGCCTCTTCATGTAGCAAAGGCCTTTTGGTTGCGCACAAAAGCGCCATTATTTTTTTATTGGCGCACCATAAAAGCTCATAAAAAGGTATCAGTGCACCAAGTTGGTTCAAAAAACCCAGCGCCTAGCGAGCTACCGTCAGAAAACTTTATCTTGCTACGCAAATAAACCAACACCTACAATAAATTACATTCAGACAGGTTTCATAACAAAGGAAGCCGCTTACATGAGTACGGTTTGCTTTATCGTTGACGCAACAGTGACAGGAGCCTTGCTACCGCGACACCTACGTTCCATCCGAGAGTCGGGCCTTGCAGAGCATGTGGTGCCAATTATTGTGACGTGCAATCAGGTAGATGAGCGTCTATCGTCCATTGAGCAGCGCTACCATGTGCACTGCTTAATCACGCCCTCGCAAACGCTAGGCGCACGGATCAACCGGGCAGCCTATGTGAGCCAAGCGGAATGGGTGATGATTGCGCTGGATAAACAGCCCCTGGCAGCACAGCTGTGGTACCTACTCTACCCACAGCTACACACCCTAGCGCTAGACGCGCTCTTGATTAGCGCTACCACTCCTCGGTTATCTGAACGCCTGCTGCAGCGCTTTTTTGGTGCGTCCACAGCGGTGCCGCCCTACGTCGCCATTCGCCGAACATGGTTTGAGCGCTTAGGCGGGTTTGACCCCGAGCTTGAAGCGCCAGCACTGCAGGACTTCTTACAGCGCCTGTACGCTTGCCCAACGCGATTAAAAACCATCAGCGGTGAAGCCTTAGGCCTTGCGCGGGGTTCGCCAACTAGACGCGGCACCCACTCCCCCTCTTCCCGCTTGCCGCCCCCCTCCTCCTAAGCACGCCCGCTTTATCCTGATAACGATTTTCGCCCGCGCTATTTCTCGGCCGTTTATACCTTCAGCCGTTTGCCAAAAAGCATTGCCCCCAGGGTAGTAGTATTCACCGCTTTATTCAGCAGTACCGACCCCACGCTACCTATCAATATCAGCAGCAAACCATACGCAACCACGGGCAGCGTGGCAGGGCCCACCAGCACATCGGTGATGACAAAAAACATCGGGTGCGCCAGATAAATCCCAAAGGAGTAGGCATTGATATAACGCACCCACCCCGGCGCTTGGCGGCCTTTCAAGCCACGCATAAGCGCCAGTGTGAACAGCACAAAAAAGGGAATGACCCACACTTCCTTAGAAGAGAAGGCCAGCCAGTGGGCAAAGGTCGCCAGCACGATCAAGCCGACGAACAGCGCAAGCCAGCGCGGCTGGGAAAGGGTTTGTAGCCAAACAGGGCGCTCATTCAATGTTGCTGAAGGCGTTAACGGGTAGTAGCGCACCAGCACCAGCGCTAAGAAAAACAGATACACCCAGCCAAGCGGCGCAACCCACAGCAAATAGCCGGGGGGGTCAATCTCAAACCAGTAGGCAAAGCCCCAATACGCCATACTCACCACACAAGCCACCCACAGCCACGGCACGGGGTGAATACGCCACAGCTGCCAACGGGTAAACGCCCAGTAGGCCGCATAAAACTGCATGGCAATAATCAAAAAATAGCCATGCCAACCCGCGTAGATAAAGTAGGCCTTTGCGTTTTCCCAAAAGCCCACAGCGTTATCACTTCCAGCTAAGCGCCACCACTCGGCGGTAGAGTAGATCAACCCGTAGGCCAAATAAGGCAGCATGACGTACTTAACGCGTTGAAGCAGAAAGCCGGGCGGCACCTGCTTATCGTAACGGACAGCAAACACAAACACCGAGATAAACAGAAACACTGGTGTACCCAGCACCAGTGGAATGCGCATCAGGTCGGTCGCCACGTTATCTACCCGCTGGTTAATATGATCTAACCAGTGAAACAAAAAAACGGCCACACAGCCGTATGCACGCAGCCAGTAAATCTCCTCGACTTTCTGCATTTCCCCTCCCGCCAAGCCACCGCTGCTAAGCTCATGTGAATGAACATCCCGGCTTACAGCGTTGTCCGACCTCTTAAACGTTCGTAAATTCCTGGAGGCTATGTGCTTAAAAAACCGAAAATAGCGCGCGGCACACGCTGGGCAGGATATGTATGTAGCTTATTTGGCTGGCTAGCGCTGAGTAACATAGCGCTAGCAGGCGACGTTTCCCGAGAGCAGTTCTTTTCATCCACGCTGGGCTACGACTACCCCTACACCATCTATCTACCGGATGGATATGACACAGCGGCGACAACCCCCTACCCCGTGGTTTACCTTCTGCACGGCTCGTTTGGTAACGAGCGGGACTGGGCCACCCGAGGCAACCTACCCCAAATAGCCGACCGCCTTATTGAGGCCGGGCATTTACCGCCCGCTGTGTTTGTTATGCCCGGCAGCCGCAGCTGGTGGGTAGATGGCCACAACGAAGCAGCCCGCAGCGCCTTCTTTAACGACCTGCTGCCCCATATCGAAACCACGTACCACGTAGGAACCACACGCCCGTTACGCGGCGTAGCGGGGCTTTCAGCGGGCGGTTATGGCGCGGTGAACTTCGCACTAGAACGCCCCGATATGTTTGCCGCCGCCGCCGCGCTTAGCCCAGCAAGCTACGTGCCCGTACCGCCTAGCAACTCCTCCGCCAACCGGCACCCAGCCTTTTTAAATGAACAGGGCCAGTTTGACCGCGCACTATGGGAACAGCTTAATTACACCGCGCATTTAGAGCCCTACCGCCTTCAGGTCACACCCCGCCCAAACGCCGAACACAGCGACACCCCGCCCGTGCCGCTGTACATTAGCGCCGGGCGCAGTGATGTGTACGATGCAGAATTTCACGCCCGCCAGCTACGCCAAGCCATGGAGCGTATTCAACCAGGCCAAGTGCGGCTGGACCTTTACCCTGGCGGCCACACCTGGCGGGTATGGCGGGCCAGCTTACCCGCCGCGCTCAACTTTATGTTTCAGCACGTCGGCGCATCCGTTGAACCAATCGGCGAGTAAAGCACCGCCCGGTGACGACCCTCCGCTTTCGCCTGATACATTGCTTGGTCGGCACAGTGAATCAGCGCCGCTTCCTCCTGAGCGTGAAGCGGAAACAGCGCCACGCCTATACTCGCCGACACGCCAACCTCCCCTACCGATAGCGCAAACGGCTCTGCCAACGCCTGACAAAGCTGATTCGCCACCGCCAATGCCTCATCATCCCTTACCGGGCCACCCAGCAGAGCCACAAACTCATCGCCACCAATTCGCCCCACCATATCCGTGCCACGTAACCTCAAGCGCATACGCTGCGCCACTTCTCGCAGCAGCTGGTCGCCCACCGCATGGCCCCAGCGGTCATTCACCGGTTTAAAGTTATCCAGATCGATAAACAACAACGCCAAGGAATCCCCCTGGCGTTGCGATTTGACCAAAGCATCGCTCAGTTGGCTAAAAAAGATCGCCCGGTTCGGTAGGTCGGTAAGGGAGTCGTGCTGGGCTAAATGCAGCACTTTCTGCTCCATCTCCCGGCGGGGCGTAATATCGTGAGAAATCCCCAAAAAACTCGACACGTTCCCCTGCTCATCCAACAGAGGCGCACCGTTAGTGAAGTGCCACCGCCACTCACCGTTAGCATGCTGCACCCGGTACTCAATCACCCCCTGAGGCTGGCCCGTGTGATACACCTGAGCGATATAACGGCGGCACGCTTCTAAATCATCCGGGTGCAAAAGCTGGCTGATATTGCGCCCCCATATCTCCGCCACCGGATGCCCCAAAATACGCGGCCAGTTAGGCGACACATAAGTAAGCGTGCCCTCGGCACTCAAGGTGTAAATGATATCGTTGGCCTGCTCGACCAACTGACGAAAACGCTGCTCGCTCGACTTTAAGGCAGTCTCAAGCGCCTTGCGCTGAGTGATATCGTTAGCGTAGCCCGTCCACAGCACGCTGCCATCCGGCTCGCGACGCGGCCGATCTATCGCCTCTATCCACAGCATCTTGCCGCTGCGGTGAAATATGCGGAACTCTTGCTGCCAAGGCATCAACGTTCGCGCGCTTTCCGACGAACTCTCAAACACCGCCTCACGATCATCAGGGTGAATGCTATTCAGCAGCGTTTGCGCATCCGCCAGCGCCTCTTCCACGCTCACCCCAAACAGCTCCACCACGCGCTTACCCACATAGGCGTAGCGCCATTTGCCCTCTACGGAGTAATGCAGCTGATAAATAAAGCCCGGCAGCTGAGAAAGCAGCGTATCCAACGATTCACTAAAGGGCAGCGACCCTTGCAGCAGCGTGCCATGCACCGCCCGATAGCTACCTTCCACCACGGGCGAAAGCTGCAAATGCCAATGGCGGGCAGACTCCCCCCAGCTAACCGTTAACGCGTAAGGAGCCTGTTGCGCATCGCATGTCTGAATAGCCGCCCACACATTGCTAGCATCCAACGGGAAGCAGCGTAACAAGGCCGTTTCGCTATTGTCTGCCGCCCAACCCGCCACTCGACGAAAGGCCTCATTCGCGTGAACGTTCATTGAACCCGATGCCGAACGATCAACAACAAACAGCGGTGTTACCGACTGCTCAAACAGCGCACGGTACGGTTGCATCGCGGCCTCTCCCCTATTCCTCTGAATAGGTACGTTAAGCGCCCAGCTTAGGGCTGTCTATTCACATTGGCCGAGTTCTGCCAACGCACACTACACTTAACGAGCCTTCTTATTTTTATTCACCCACAGTAAGGACACTCACCATGCACAAGCACATTGAATGGGACGAGCCCGGCAGCGCCAGCGTAGCAGCCTTCTTCAAGGACGACCCCGAACACACGCCCCCCTACCCAGGTGCCGTGCTTTCCGCCCGTTACCAAGGCCGCATTGTGCGGGTCAAAGTAGAAGCCTACCGCGAAGAAGATGCCGTGAGCATTGGCAGCGTGGCCGCCATTCTCGACCAACGCGGCCACCGTTTTCAGTCACACCAAAATCTCAACGTGGGCGATATGGTGCGACTCCCCGACGACAAACGCGCCATTGAACGCTGGGAAGAGGATGAGGAGAAGGAGTAGTTGCGGAATTTCTGATGCGCGGCCCACGCACCGTACAGCGATGCCTCAACCAAGCAACTAGCATGACAGCCTTTATTTTTACAGCTCATCAATATCTATTCGTTAGAGTGTGGGAGATCGAGTCTCCCCATCCGCACCAATTAAATATCTTCCCCGCTAGCGCGGGGAACGGACAAAAGCAGAAGCCCGCATGTACCGCGAAAACGGTTCATCCCCACTAATGTAGGGAACACACCAACCTCAATGAGTACTCGACGGTTCATCCCCGCTCGTGCGGGGATCGGATACCGGCAATATCGCTGACGTGGTAAAGCGTCGGTTCACCCCCGCAGGCGCGGGGATCGGCCCCGTTATAGTAGAACCATAAAGATCATGGACGGTTCATCCCCGCAGGCGCGGGGATCGGTCCATCACTAGGGCCGGGTCGTCACTGATCGACGGTTCATCCCCGCAGGCGCGGGGATCGGAACAGTAAGTGGGAGATTCCGTATCCGTCCACCGGTTCATCCCCGCAGGCGCGGGGATCGGTCAAGAAATCACCATCTACAAAGTGAAACGTGCGGTTCATCCCCGCAGGCGCGGGGATCGGAGCCGTCAACGTGGCTTTGCTGGTCGCGCTACCGGTTCATCCCCGCAGGCGCGGGGATCGGTATTTTGCTAGCTAAAGAAGCTCTCGTATTCGCGGTTCATCCCCGCAGGCGCGGGGATCGGTCGTAGCCCTCGCTCGCCATATCCCGGCGTGACGGTTCATCCCCGCAGGCGCGGGGATCGGCGCTGCTGCGTACTCGTCGGCCTGCCGCCTGCCGGTTCATCCCCGCAGGCGCGGGGATCGGGTAAGGAACGGTGAGCTGACGAGTATTGACGGGCGGTTCATCCCCGCAGGCGCTGGGATCGGCCTGCGAACGATGCCGACCAAGTGCCCGACTTCGGTTCATCCCCGCAGGCGCGGGGATCGGTTCTATTGCCACCAAGCTGCTGGCGACCGGTGCGGTTCATCCCCGCAGGCGCGGGGATCGGGAATTGCAGTGTCAGTTATGCCCCGTATTCTGCGGTTCATCCCCGCAGGCGCGGGGATCGGATACGCCTTACTGCGAAACAGTAGCACCAGCGCGGTTCATCCCCGCAGGCGCGGGGATCGGAAGCAGCCTATGGCGCACTGGTCGATGTATGACGGTTCATCCCCGCAGGCGCGGGGATCGGGTCTTTCCAGCAGCCGCGCTTGTCGTCCCACTCGGTTCATCCCCGCAGGCGCGGGGATCGGAGCTTTTAAAATCAAATTTCTTGTATGCATGCCGGTTCATCCCCGCAGGCGCGGGGATCGGTGGAAGCCCCAGACGAAAACGAAACGGGTCAGCGGTTCATCCCCGCAGGCGCAGGGATCGGTCGTCGAACCACTCTTTAATCTCAAGCCGAAACGGTTCATCCCCGCAGGCGCAGGGATCGGCGCTTAAGTTCCCAGCCGTTGCCAACAGCGCGCGGTTCATCCCCGCAGGCGCAGGGATCGGCCAGACCGGCGGTGCTCTTGAAACGCGGCGTGCGGTTCATCCCCGCAGGCGCAGGGAT
>NZ_JAMZBE010000145.1:0-8973 GCF_024158645.1 Halomonas sp. 707B3 | reverse complement strand
ATATGATTTTTTCTTCATTGATGTTGTCGATCTTGCCATGGTTCACCTCATCGTAACGTATGACGTTCTTGAGGTGTCCACCGTTACTGGGCAGGATCAGTTGACGACTTCACTGGTACTGATGGTGATGACACGTTCACTGCTGGTTTGTCCGTTGCTGGCAATCAGACACTGACTTCTATCGACCGCATTGACGGTGGTGAAGGCACTGATCGTCTGAATGCTACGCTGACAGCTAACGTTGCTCTTGACGGTGTCATCGAGAACGTCGAGAACCTGTACTTCCGTGCACTGAACGGCGTTGCAGTCGACATGGCAAACGTAGCCGGTGTTGAGCAAATCTGGTCAGACCGCGCCCAGGACAACTTCACTGTTAATAACCAAGAAAACGCTGTAACGCTGGGTGTTATCGCAGGTGAAGGCGATGCGACTATTCTGGGCTATGACGTAGACTCTACTACTGATCTTGCACAAGCTGTTGTACTTCAAGGCGCCAACCTTGCAAATGCCCAAGGCGCTGCCCAAGGCACCCTGGCTGTGAACAACGCTGGTACTGCAGAATTCAACGCTATCAACATCACCAATAGTGGCGAAAGCTTCTTCAGCGCTGTCACCAGCGATTCTTTTGCTGATGAAGTTGCGCTAAACGTTGAAGGTTCTGGTTCTCTGCAAATCGATACCGCACTTGCTGCTAACGTTAACACCGTTGGTGCAGGCGATTTCGAAGGTAATCTGACTCTTGATTTAAGCAACAATGCTTCTGACCTAGACGTAACACTGGGCGCTGGTGACGACTCTTTGACCGTGAATGGCGCTGAGTTAGATGCTGACGACAGCATCGACATGGGCGCTGGTGAAAACACCCTGACCCTGGGTACTGTCACCGACCTGAGTGCGAACTTTTCCGGTGTTACCAACGTTCAAGCATTGGGTTTTGTAGAAACTCAGGACATCGGCGCTACTACCACTGGCCTAGACGTGGGTACTATCAGCGAAGTTTCCTTCAACGATGGCCTGACTGGCGATGGCGTTACTAACTTCAACGCTGCCACTCTCGTAAATGCTACTGGCGTAATGACTGATGGCGATACAGTTGTTGCTGGCGGCGTCACGTACACGCGTGGCGCTACGAACTTCACTGCTACCGGCGGCACGGTAACAGATGCTGCTTCAGCTACAGCAGTACAGAACCAGACCGTAGCAATTACTCAAGGTGTAAATACCTTCAACGTTGTATTTGCTACGAATGGCGATGTCGCTCTTATTGATGGTATTGCCCCAACGGCAACCAACACACTGCGCTACAACACAGTGACCGATACGTTGTCTGTGGGCAATCCGGCTGAGTCTGCTGACTTCATTGATGCTGCTGATGCTGCTACATTGTTCAACGGGGCAACTGTGGATGTAGCATTTACCGCTGAATTTGGCGATATCACTATCAACTCTGACGGAACAGCGGCTGGGAATAGCTACACAGAAGCTGGCCTGACAGCTACTGAAGTTGCAACCGGCGGCACCATTGCTGGCGGCGTTTCCGGCAACGATGGCCAGTTCACCATTGGAAGCGATAGCTTCTTCTGGGAAACTGCGACCACTACACTCTTCACCGGTACTGATAATACTGGCGACGAAGTTAACTTTACCGGTACTGAGCTGACGACCGATGACTCAGCAGTAGCAACTGTAGAGCTTGACAGCGAAGCAGCTGAACTGACGGTTAACTTCGAAGGCACCAACTCTGAAGATGTAGCACTGTCTGTTAGCGATGAAGTTAGTGGCCTGACAGTTAATGCCACGTCTACTGCAGTAGGTACTGCTGGTCACACTGTGACTGTCACTAACCAAGAAGATGCTGACGGTGATCAAGAGTCACTCGAAACGCTGACTCTGGCAGATACCAGCACACCGAATGCAGCTGGCGTACTAATGGCTAGCAGCTACGATGTCGCTCTGTCCAACGTTGAAGGTCTGACCACCATCAACTTGGCCGGTACTGCGGGTGTTGACGGTAACGACGATGCTGTAGCGTCTAACTTCACCGTTGATGCAGGTGCAGCCAGCTTCGGCGGCGCAGTCACCGTCAACATCAGCGATGTTAACGACGTGACTTACAATAATGCACAGGAAACTGTACGCGAAACCTTCGCGTTTGGTGGCGAGCTGGTTGAAGGTGGTACTATCACTATCAACGATTTCAACGTCACTACGGGTGCTAACGGCGACAAGCTGGACTTCTCTGAGTACGGCCTGTCCGCAGGTGACCTTACCATCGTTGAGAATAGCGGTGATTTCACCATCACCAGCGATGCGTTCGACGGCACTATCGTTATTAACACCGTTGGTTCTCCGGAACCGTCCTTCTTCGAAGCGAACGCGTTCGCCTAAGAAGATTGACATTAACCAACCCGTTTGGTTATGAAGTAAAAGAGGGGCGCTTCGGCGCCCCTTTTTCTATTCCGAACATGCAACATGGAGCCGTTTATGTTCCGCAATCCCCAGGTGTTACAGGCTCAGACGCACGCCAATCTGACCCTAACGCCCTCAAAGAATTATCGCTTCGCTAGCGAGGAAATGTTCGTTCCCATCGTCTATTCAGAAATGGCCGATGTGGCGCGTGAATACCCGCTGGTGTTTCTCAAAGATCGTGCCTTGCCCGTTGCTTTAACTGGCATCGAGCAGGGCGTGAACGCTTATGTCGCTGAGGACGGACAGTGGCTAGCCACCTACGTCCCAGGCCGTATCCGCGCTTACCCGTTTGCCTTGACTGAAGTACCTGAGAAGAAAGGCGAGTTTGCGATTGCCTTTGATTCAGAGGCCGAGCAATTAGGCACCGACGATGGCCAGTCGCTATTCGACGCAAGCGGTAAGCCCAGTGCTACCCTGCAAGCGCGCATTGACCTCTTGCAGCAGATGAAGCAGCAGGAAGCCCGCACCGCTCAGATGCTCAAGACCCTGCGTGACTTCGGCATCCTGATTGAGCGGGCGATCCGTATTAAGCGCCCCAACGGCGAAGACAGCCAGCTCACCGGCATGGAAGTGGTCGACGAAAAAGCGCTGAATAATCTATCGTTAGAGACCTTCGGTGAGTTACGCGACCAGGGCTTATTGCCCCTTATCTATGCCCACCTGCTGAGCATGGCGAACCTACGCCACGGCGCGATTGCTGGTAAATACCCGCAAATGGCCCAGCCGCAAGGCAAAGCCGCCCAAACGCCCGCCAACCTCGATGAAGTGTTTGGCGAAGGCGACGACGATTTAGAGTTTGATTTTAGCTAAGGAGAAGTTACATATGGCAGAGAAGCAACCGAAAACCATCACCATCGACGGCACCGAGTACAACGTGGCCGACCTGTCTGAAAACGCCCGCAACCAAGTAGTGAACCTGCGCGTGACCGATGCGGAAATTGAAAAGCTCAAGCAGCAGCTGGCGATTTACCAAACCGCACGTACTGCGTATGCCAAAGCGCTGAGTGAAGAGCTGCCCACCAAAGAGGTGCACTAAGTGCCGCGCTTAGTGCTAATCGCCGCTGCTGGGCTGTTGCTCAGCGGCTGCGTGCCGTTTGTGCCGGTTATTTGATACACCGGTATACGCACTGCTCTTACGTTTGCCAGCTTAATAAGGTAGTTGCCAATGGTTACTGTTACCCGCGACCCTGAGCGTTACCGGGTACTGCCTAGCGAGGGCTATGACGGGGTGGTTCAGGTATCAGCCGGTGGTTTCTACGGATCTGGCGTGCTGCTACACGGCGGCCGTGCGGTATTGACCTCTGCCCACGTCATTGAAGGCGCTGATGCAGTGACGGTGCGTATGGATACGCCGGCAGGGCGCATTCACCTGCCCGCCTCGCAGTTTGCGTTGCATCCGCTGTTTGATGTCGCAAACGGAAATAGCGACCTGGCGTTGGTATGGCTAGGCGAGCCAGCACCGGTGAGCGCCGAGCGGAGCACACTCTACCGTTATAGCGACGAGGTGGGTCTTGATATCACCTTGGTGGGTTACGGCCTTCCCGGTGATGGCCTGACCGGGTACGTGGAAAGTGGGAGTGTGACACCCGCGAAACGCGTTGCTGACAACCGTTTTGATACCACGGGTGAGGCATTGAAAAATGCGCTGGGGCGAGGTATCGGCTGGGACCCCTTGCCTGGCTCTCAGTTGATTATCGATTTTGATAATGGCAGTAGCGAGAACGATGCGCTGGGTGTGTTGATGGGCTTACATAACACTGGACGAGGGGCTGCTGAAGGGCTTATCGCGCCGGGAGATAGCGGAGGCCCGGCGTTTATTGATGACAAGGTGGCAGGAGTGGCTACCTATACGGCATCGCTCAGCCGTAATGGGCAATCCCCCGATGTGAACGATACCCTGGACAGCAGCTTCGGCGAGATCGCGTCTTTTCAGCGGGTCAGCTACTACCAACAGTGGATCGACCGAAGCCTGCGCGAGGCTGACCCTAGTGCGCCTAAGCGGCGAGAAGACGTCGAGACCACGGTGATAGAAGGGGATAAAGGCACGACGCTTGCTTACTTTCTGCTGGAATTTACCGGCCAGCGTGACCACCCCGATCAGTGGCTAAGCGTTGATTACGCTACCCGAGACGGTACTGCAACGGCGGGGGAGGATTATATCGCCGTGGCCGACACGCTCATCCTTTATTCTGGCGAAACCCAAGCCGCGATTGCGGTGGAAGTGATTGGCGATGAGACCCCAGAGCCCGATGAAACCTTGTACCTGGACGTGTTTAATCCCATTGGTGGCAGCTTCAGGGAAGGCGTGCTCAAGCTAACGGCTGTGCGTACCATCCTGGATGATGATGGATGGATAGCTTAGCGGTGTTTAACAAGCTGATGGCGTCAATGTCGCTTTTATGCCGCTACCTGAGGGGCTTTCCTACTGTTACGGTACAAAGTGGCCCTATGGCCGCTATGAGCTGCTAGAATCTTTCCATGACTGACTTCTCAGATCCCCAAAGCCCTGATGAGGCACCTGTTCCTCCTTCTGCCCGCACGGCCATGTTAGCCGAGCTGGAAGGCTACGAGCACCTGCTGTTCGAGCCCATGACCCAGGCCGACCTGGACGGCCTCTATGCGTTGTACGCGACGTGGTGTGTACGTCTGGGAGAGTCACCCGAGGCCATTGCACTATGCGATGCGCTTGATGACTTCATCGGGGCTTCCATCCATGACGAAGGGACTGGAGACGACGCGATTGAGCGGGCCTACCTTCACCTAGTGGCGACTGTGCAGAGGGGGGGCGAGTGAATAAAAGCGTCTTGAGCCTTGGCGGGCTTTCTCCATACCGTTAGCGCTTTGCAAGCGGGCGTCACGATGGCTGAACCGGCGTCTCAGTGGCATCACTTGTCCACCGCTGGCTTGTTAACGACGTTTCAACACGCCCGTGCCCAGCGTTTTAACATGTGCAGGCCGTTTCCTTTCTTTTTTTTCGATAAGCGTTTTAATTTCCTCGCGTTGTGTCGCATCCACCATCTGGTCGGAGGCGAGCTGCAGGTAATAATCAATGCCTGCCTGACACTCCAGTAGCGTTTGCCAGCGTGCTAGACATCCGGCCTCGCTAGATAGCGCAAGCTCCAGCATGGCGGATCTGGATGTCGCATGCATGCTGACGCCATCGGCCAGCGAAGCCTGCTCACACCACTCCTTCCCAATGGCTAATGACATGTGCTCTGGTGGCACCATCATCCGTTCTGTGAAGAAAAACCACCAATGCACATACCACCCTAGCACCGGGGAGCACATGAGTTGCCACTGGTACCCTGCCAACCCTTGGAACAACGACGAGCGTTTCATCGATTTGATCAGAGCGTCGCGATCGGCTTTGAGGTGATCTACCCACTCAGGGCTATAGCGTGTTGGCCGAGGGCACGAGTCTGTCGCATCGCGAATGCCTTGGGGTGCCCCTGGCCGGGCGAAGTAGGGGGTGTAGCCGGTGTCCAGTCTCACCCATCGTAAGTGTGGGTTCGCTGCCAAGAGCGAGTTCAGGTGCTTGACACGGCTTTGGTGGCGCTTACGGGCAAGCCGCTGAAAGTGCTGTATGCGCGCTTGAAACCCAAAGTGGCGTAGGGTGGTGTTGACCTCTTGAAGTCGTGCCGCCAGCTGTTGAGCATGTTGCTCTGCGACTGGGCGTTCCTGAAGGTGAGCGCCGGGTGCACCCGGCGTTAGCACTTCAATCAGTGTATCGTCATCCTGCGGTTTTTTGGGCCGTGGCGCTAGCATTAGGTCGAGGATGGGGTGGGGACGTAGGGGGGAGACGTTAACCCGGTGATTCAGTAACCAGAGCGAACGTTGAATAGTGTGTTCCACCGTCCAAGATGTTTGGGTGGGCGTGGGTGGCTGGCCAGGGTGCAGCGTGGTCAGCGGCGGTATACGCCCTTTGTAGTTCAACAGCCATTGCGCTGCTCTCGTTGCATCGATGATGTGCAGCAGGTCAGCATGCTTGTCTTTGAGTGTCACATCGAAACGTATCTCCTCTCCTTGCTCCTCCCAGCGCATCCTGCCTAGGTGAAAAGAAGCGAGTGGTTTCGCGAGATCGGGGAAGCCTAAGGGGCGATAAGTGATGCGGGGTGTCGGTGCCATGACGGCTTTTGCCAATAGGTGTTGACTGAAAATTTAGTTCCTGATTGTTGAAATATAGTTCTTTTATCAACTAATTCATAATGTTATTTTTATAAATTATTATTAGTTTTTAATCCCTTCGCGTGCGCCTTCGTTGGCCAGCCCATCGCGGGTGGCTAAGGTATCTATCTCACGACAGTGCCCGGCGCAAGATCGACTCGGCAGGCCCAGAGGGTTGCCGTCGGCCTTGCTCCCACTCCTGGTAAGTCCGCACGCTGACACCTAGCTGGCGAGCAAACTCAGCCTGGGTGATGCCCTGCGCACGACGGTGAGCCACCACCGCTGTCATCCATGGTGTTTCTTGTCGCAGTACGTCGGAGTGCTCTGGCTTGGCGTGAAGTGTCTGATGCACCTCGCTCGCCGCCGCAGAGAGGTTACGCTTGGCATTGTTGTAGGAACGCCAAGACCCTAGGCAGTCCTCATTATCTTTGTCTTGTCGAGCTAGCGCCTCTTCAGCTTTGTGGCGCTGTTCGTCGCGTCGCCGATCCTCTATGAGCTGGTAAATGAGTGCTAGGTCGAAGGGAATGCCGTTGGCGTCAGCAAACTGTCGCATCACCTCTTCGTGGCCAGGAAACTTCTCTAGTTGCAGTGAGAAAAAGAGTGCCTCGTCCATTGGGTAACCTCCTATCAATGAAGACGCCCGCCCTTGCGGCGGCTGAATGTGTCCATAGCATGCACGTGCCGTAGTCACTACGGCAGGCGTCTTCGGAGACGGAAAGAGAGGGTTTTACGGCCAAAATGACGGTATGACTACGGCGCAGCCGGAAGCAGGCTCAGAGGCTAGCGTTACCGTCATGCCAGGTAACAGGCGCTTGCCGTGGACGCCCAGGCCGAGGCCCTTCAGGTACTTTAGGCAGAGGGCTGGTTTGAAACGTGCGGCCTGTGACAAACATAGACGCATAGTCGTCGACCTTGGTCAGGTAGTGGGCGATACAGTCCAGACCGCGCTGCTTTTCCACGTCGTGGTAATCAATGCGCCCCAGCGCGTTGTAGTGATAGACCTTTTCTGCGTTGCGATTGCAGTTGTGATAATGGCCTTGCCCGCCCGTGATGAGGCCAGCCCAGTGTTCGCCAATACGCTGAGCCAGCGTAACGTCTTCTTGTACGTGATGGCCGTCGAAGAAAAACAGGAAATGGGTGTGGAAGCCCTTTTTGGGTTTCCACTCCAGCTTCCAGGCATAACCGACCAAGTGATGGAACATCGGCGATGTATGAAACATCTTGCACAACTGCTCACGATGATAATGTGCCGTTTCGTAGTCGATGTAAGGGCCATCTGCTTTGCTATAACTCAGGTCTACCCGAAGGACCGTGAGGCGGCTATAACGCGCGAACAGCGCTTTGATTAACGTGGTCAGGCGCTGATAGTTTTTGCGGCTATTACGTCGATTGAGGTTGCACTCGTAAGTAAAGCCGGGTTGCTTCAAGCATTGGTGCCAAGCGACCAACCGTTGGTTAAGTTCTAGAACCACCTGTTCCGCATCCTCGTGGCTCATGGTCGGCGGCTGATAAAAGCCCGCCTCGTGCAAATAGTCACAGCTCGCGAAGGCCCATAGAAAGCGCTGAGCGTAAGGGCTAGGCCGATAGTGCTGGCCAATTTCGGTCTTTAAAAACATCGTTACTAGCACAGTGAACAGCGTTGTTAACGCGTCAAGTAACGCGTTTGGGGCTAACACAACGGTAGGGCTACCGTACCCATCCGGCTGTATGAGTTGCTTACTCTGCAATCGCGCTTCCTTAGCCGCCAAGGCCTTTAGCTGCTGCTCCACCCAAATGAGATCCTGCCGCCAGAGATGGCTGGATAGTGCCGGGATCTCCTGCCCAAAGGCAGAGGTCTCTAGGACGGTCGGGCTCATACCCTGGCAGATGGTCAGCATGTCGGCATCGGTAAAGGTATCGTTGTCAACGTCATCGAACATCGGGAAACGCCTCGCTAAGGGTGAAGAGCGTGCTTGCTCGTACCATCACCGAGGTATGTATAGATTTATGGCATGGCCGTTACTCAGGCAGGGCTTTCTTAAGCCGCGTCATCCACCTAGCGCGTGCCGTTGCGTTGCCGTCACGCTAGAGCGCGCCTTCTCTATCGTCATTTAATGACGATGCTATCTGTTTCTTTTAAGGATATTCATTGACTCTGTGATGTGATCTATCGGGCTCTTACTTCGTGAGCCCTAGTACGCACTGAGGCGTGTACCCTTAGCCCTCGTTCTTATAGATGTCCCATAGGCGATTGATACCAATAACTGAATCGCCCCGGATATTCTAGACACCCGTTAGGCTCTTAAAGTAACGCCTTTCATACTCAACCGGTGACAAGTTATCACTTGTGCTGTGTCGGCG
>NZ_JAMZBE010000144.1:0-9043 GCF_024158645.1 Halomonas sp. 707B3 | reverse complement strand
CAGTCAGCGGCCACACCTAGCGCTGAAATACAAAACGCCCAATGCAGTGCACTGGGCGTTTGAGATGAAATAAGTGTCAATCTATTTCAGGACTAGACATTATCGATAGAAGATTTTTTACGTATTCGTGAGTCTATTCTTAATGTTTATTGAAACAACTAAGGCTATTAGTTAATTCGGTGTTTTTAAATTGAAAGGGGCCGGATGCTCGCTATAGTTCTGGTGAGGTTTCACTGACACGGAGAACGTCACCATGAATGATCAAGGACCGCATCACGATACCACTGACCATCACACCGGCCATCACCACACTGACCACGAAACCCTGAAGCAAAAAGGTCAGCAAAGTGCTGATGAGCTGAAAGGTGCCGCCCGCGAACAGGCCGAAAGCGTATTTGAACGCCAACGTGAAAACGCCGCCAACCACACCCATACCCTAGGCACGGTGCTAAAGAACGCTGCCGATGAGTTTGACCGCCAGCAGCAACCCTTCTGTTCGGAACAGGCTAGAAAGCTCGCTGACCAAACCGAGCGCTTTTCTCAACGCATGCGGGATAAAGACCTGCACAGCCTCTGCCGTGCTGCTGAAGATTATGGCCGCCGCGAGCCTGCCATGTTTATTGGTGGTGCCATTGCCGCTGGTTTTTTAGTCACGCGCTTTTTGCGCAGTTCCCCCGATAAAGCACCTGTGCCTGCCGCGTCCTCTGAAGCTAGTGTTCCTGACCAAACGCTTTAATCAATCTCTTTAAGCAATCTCTTTAAACACGCGCTTACATCACTCTTCATGCAGGAAGCGGGAGATTAAGAATGGAATCAGATAGCCAAAAAAGCAGCTCAGTGGGCACGCTGCTATCCACGTTACTTAACGAAGTGACCGCCCTGGTGCGCGGCGAGGCGGCGCTCGCCAAAGCCGAAATGTCGGAAAAAACTCACCAAGCGATGGCGGGCGTAGGGGCCGTTGCCACGGCGGGTGCCGTGCTGTTTGGCGGGTTTTTAACCCTGCTGGCAGCGCTGGTGATGCTGTTAAATGAGGTGCTGCCACCTGAAACGCGGCCCTGGTTATCTGCCGTGGTAGTGGGTGCCGTGGTCACGCTGATTGGCGTGGTGATGCTCAAGGCTGGGCTGAAAAAAGTACGCGCCCAGGGGTTAATGCCTAGTCGCACTATGAACAGCCTGCGCGATGATCAAACGCTGGCGAAGCAGCATAAGCAGCACGTCAAGGAGGAGGTGAAATGAGCGAGCACGATCATTCACACAGCCAGGCACAGCGTGACCCGGACGAGATCGAAAAAGAGATTCATCAATCTCGTGAGCGGCTAGACGCCACGCTGCATCAAATCGAAGAGCGCTTTTCGCCAGAGCAGTGGCTGCACAGCACTTACGACTACCTGCGCCACGGCGGGGCCAATGAGTTTTTTGCCAATTTGGGCACTACGGTAAAGCAAAACCCGGTGCCGACGCTGCTCACTGGCGCAGGGCTTGGCTGGTTAATGCTCAGCCAGCGTCAACCGCAAAGCGGCCATGCCCATGGCAATACCCACGGCTATGCCACCGATGCACACGCCACGCCACCGCCTCCCGATGAAGTGATGTACCCGCAGCGTGCTAGTGCTGGGCAGCACGACCCGCGCAGCGATTCAAACGGCCATGGCCACGGCATCAAAGAGCGCGCCCGCCATATTGGTCATAGCACCAGAGGGGCCGCGCAGCAGTTCAGCGACAAAGCTCACCAAATGGGAGGTCGTATGCACGATTCCATGTCCCACGCCCAGCAGGGCACACATCACCGCGTCGATCACATGAAAGAGCGCGCCCATCACGCCAGCGACCGCTCCTCCGATTTTATTCAAGATCACCCGTTGGTGGTTGGCGCACTAGGGTTTGCCCTGGGGGCGGCGCTTGCCAGCATGAGCGCTATGACGCGCAAAGAGAATGAAACTCTGGGCGAGTACCGCAACCAAGCCATGGATCAAGCGACCAAAATGGGCGAGGCGGAAGTGGATAAAGCGCAGCACGCGATTCACGACAAAGCGGAATCGGTCAAACAGCACGCCCATGAGCAGCGCGAACAGGGGCATAAAGAGGATGATAACCCCACCCAGCATAACGAGCCGGGGTTAGCGGGTTCCAGCACGCCGTCAGGCAACACCCAGGGGGCAGGCACTAACACCGCCACCAGCGCTAACCCCACCAGCGCCAATCCCACCACCCCAGGGGCGAACACCACCACGCAAACCTCGGAAACGCGCAAGCCGCCGCTGCCATAGCGGTTACTCCCGCTCATTCTCCGTTCCTCTCACCACCCATGCCACGGCGCTACTTCTTGTAGCGCCGTTTTACTTCAACGTTGAGTCGGCTTTCCAACGACGAGCCATTTTTTGGCAATTAGAGGTAATACGCTGTGACAAGCGTTCAAGCATTACCTGCTCATTGCCAGGCTGTGTAACCTGTGAAAGGCACTGTACCGCGTTCGGTAAGTGAACGAGGGTTTCGTCTGCAAGCTGCAGTCCCAGGCGAAGGAAATAAGCAGGCTTGAAGCCGAGTGTTTTGGCGAGAGATTCCAGCTGCTGGCGCTTAATGCTACCGGGATGATCGACACCATCAACCTGAAAGGCAAAGCGCTTGGATA
Organism: Halomonas sp. 707B3; assembly: GCF_024158645.1. NCBI lineage: Bacteria > Pseudomonadati > Pseudomonadota > Gammaproteobacteria > Oceanospirillales > Halomonadaceae > Halomonas > Halomonas sp. 707B3. Next base: position 6,414 of record NZ_JAMZBE010000144.1, on the reverse strand, counting down.
AACCGCTGTAAATCGTGGTACACATTAAATCGTAAAACGGGGCCAGCCTGACCCCGCCTGGGGTATACAGGATAGATAGGTTTTTCGCGTGGCTGTCGTTATTACCAATCAACAAGTTGTAAAAAAACCATCGAATAAAGCGTTGCAGATCACTGGCAGGCACGCCGACCTGCTGTAGGAGCTGTCGGCAAGTGAGTAAATTTGGCCCTCCGTCATTTTCATATTTGAGCGTTGAAGGGGTACCTGCCAACTGGCAAAAATCTAGCTGATGGATGCGCTCTAATTGACCGTTTTTATGGTTCATTACGCGATCGTATCGCTTAATCAGGCAAGCGCGTGTATCTGGCTGGAAGGTAGTCTCGGCCACTTCTAACGAAAGTGCCGCCCCAAGCTGCATGCACAGCGTTTCATTCAGGGCAGAGCACCAAACACCGTTCAAACCTCTAATATCGGGTTTTAATAGATGGCTAGAAGGAGCGGCGCCCTTTGGGATAGCTGGGTTGCCATGTTCATCGACCATTAACAGCAGCTTATTCTGGGCGCCTGCTAACGAGATACGGGCATGGTGAACAAGCTGCTCGGAAAGCTCATTCTGCGCTCCGCTATATAAAAGTGTGTTGATGTTTTCCCAGCTGGTCGGGCGATAGCTAGTAGGTTGGGGCGTTTCCCCTTCCGAGAGCAATAGATAGCCGCTAGCGGTGTCGCCACCTACCGATTTTAATAGGCCAAATACCGTTGTCGTATGATGACTAAGCTCGATGTGGCGACGCAACTCTCCTTCAGGTAGTAAGTTCTCAAAGTACGCCAGTACATCATCTCCACTATGCACAGGCTTTGTTATTGGAAGGCGTGGTGAGAGCTGGCGTGCCTCAGGCGACGTTAGCCAGTTGTCGTCATACTGAAAGCGCAGGGGCTGCTCATTAAATAACCGCCCAACATGTTGGTTTTTCCAGTAAAGATCCAGAGCCTCTTTATCAGCGCTCATGCAGTTGCCCCTTACGCTGAACCACGACCTCTAAGCCCATCAAGTCGAGTGTATCGAGTACCTTCTGCAGTTGAAGCGTAGGCTTGCCGCGCTCTAGGTCGACAATAAAACGGTTACCGGTACCGGCAAGGCCTGCCACGTCGCTTTGCAGTAGCGCTTGGGATTGGCGCACCTGTTTTATCAGCGCGCCTAGTTCTTGTGAGGTGCGTACTAGGGTCGCAGGAGGAGTTGAAGTCGCCATTGCGAGTGCCTCTCGTAAATTACCGTTCGGTAAGAATAGCCGAAAGGCAATGACCTTGCTGGCAAAATATTCCCGAACGGTAATTTTTTGCTATCGCTGTATCTAAAGGCGTCTAATGATTACCGAGCGGTAATTCAGTGCTTCTTATAGCGCCGTTTTACTTCGACGTTGAGGCGGCCTTCGCCTAGGCGCAGTTTGAGCAGTTGGCCGGGCTGGGTGTCTTCGGCGCGGCGGATGACTTGGCCTTGGGCATCTTGGGCGATGGCGTAGCCGCGGCCGAGTACGGCCAGCGGGCTGACGGCGTTCAGCTCGCGGGCGGCGCTGTGCAGGCGTGCTTGCCGCACTTCTAACATGCGCTGCATGGCGCTGGCTAAACGGCGCTGTAGGCTGCTGATGCGCTCGCTTTCGGCGCGGTGCAGCCGTGCCATATCTTGGCTGGCCAGGCGTCGGGTGAGCTGGGCCGCTTGGGTTTTTTGCTGGGCGAGCGTTTGCTGCATGGCGCGGGTAAGGCGCTGCTGCAGCGTAGTGAGGTGCTGGCGCTGGCGGGCGAGCTGTTCGCCGGGGTGACGAAGGCGGGCGCGGAGGGTATCTAGCCGCTGGCTATCCCGCTCTAACCGCGCCTGCATGCTTCTGTACAAACGCTGCTCCGCTTGGGCGAGCTGGCGCTTTAAAGCGTGTTGGTCGGGCACTAGCCGTTCAGCGGCAGCGGACGGGGTAGGGGCGCGCATATCGGCGGCAAAATCCGCCAGGGTGACATCCACTTCGTGGCCCACTGCCGACATCACCGGCAGCCGGGAGTGAAAAATCGCCCGCGCCAGATGCTCGTTATTAAACGCCCAGAGATCTTCCAGGCTGCCGCCACCACGGGTGATTAGCACCACATCTTGCTCGGGGTCTAGCCGCGTCTGCCGGTTGAGTAAGCCCAGGGCCGAGATCATCGCCGGGGTGGCTTCCGCCCCCTGAACCGGTACGGGAATCAGCGTCACGTCCGCCAGCGGCCAGCGAGCGGCCAATACGGCCAGCACATCGCGAATGGCCGCACCGGTGGCGGAGCTTAAAATCAAAATCTTGCGCGGGGGAAAGGGCAGTGGGCGCGTATTGGCGAACACGCCTTCGCCTTCCAGCTGTGCTTTCAAACGCTCGAAGGCCGCCAGCAGCTCGCCAAGGCCAGCGGCCTGCACCGCCTCAGCAATAAGCTGATAATCGCCCCGTGGCTCGAACAGCGAGACCCGCCCGCGTAGCTTCACTTGGTCGCCATCGCGCATGGGGGCGGCGACAAAGCGCGCCCGCTGACGGAACAGCGCACAGCGGATCTGCGCGCGGTCGTCTTTTAAAGTGAAATAGATATGCCCCGAGGCCGGGCGGGAGACATTAGAAAGCTCGCCCTCTACCCACACTTCCCCCACATCGCGCTCCAGGGTTTGCTTGGCGCGCTGGTTCAGTTGGCTCACGGAGAGCGCTTTGGGAGTGGGTGATGTGCTTGTCGGTTCCATCGTTGGCCTTGGTGATCATTTCGTAGATGACACGATACCTCAAACGAGGTGCGTGAGCCTTGCCAGCGGCGCTTATTCCCGCAGGGCCTTGAGCGTCATTAGCAATTGGTATAAGTCTAACCGCGACTCTGCATTGCTGGGGCGGCCCTCAAAACGTTATAATAGGCGATTAACTTTTCACGCCCCATCTTCCCACTTCTCAATGGGTGTTGCCGCTATGCTACGTATGGCCCAAGAAGCGCTTACGTTCGATGACGTACTCCTCGTTCCCGGCTTCTCCGACGTTCTGCCAAAGGATGTCAGCCTCAAAACCCGCCTGACCCGCAATCTCTTCCTGAATATTCCCCTGCTTTCCGCTGCAATGGACACTGTAACTGAAGCGCGTCTAGCCATTGCGATGGCTCAGGAAGGCGGCATCGGCATCATCCATAAGAACATGACCATGGCGCAACAGGCCGCTGAAGTGCGCAAGGTGAAGAAGCACGAAAGCGTCATCGTCAAAGACCCGGTCACCGTTAGCCCCAAAGCCAAGCTGGAAGACCTGCTGGCCATGGCCCGCGAAAACGGCTTCTCCGGCTTCCCGGTGGTAGAAGGCGAAACTCTGGTAGGCATCGTGACCGAGCGCGACATGCGCTTCCAGCCGAACGTGGGCGACAGCGTTGCCGACATTATGACTCCCCGCGAGCGGCTGGTAACAGTGAAAGAAGGCACCGACCTTGAAACCAGCAAAGCCAAGATGCGCGAACACCGCATCGAGAAAATGCTGATTGTCGATGACGCCTTCCACCTGCGCGGCCTGGTGACTTTCCAAGACATCGAAAAAGCCCGCACCTACCCGATGGCCGCTAAAGATAGCGACGGCCGCCTGCTAGTAGGCGCAGCGGTAGGCACCGGCCCGGAAACTCCGGACCGCGTAGCGGCACTGGCCGAAGCCGGCGTTGACGTGATCATCGTCGATACCGCCCACGGCCACTCCCAGGGCGTGATTGACCGCGTTCGTTGGATCAAAGAGAACTTCCCCGAGATTCAAGTGATCGGCGGCAACATCGCCACCGCCGCCGCTGCCAAAGCGCTGGCGGAAGCAGGCGCAGATGCGGTGAAAGTAGGCATCGGCCCCGGCTCTATCTGCACCACCCGCATTGTGGCAGGCGTGGGCGTACCGCAAATCACCGCCGTTTCCAACGTGGCGGAAGCGCTGAAAGAGTTCGATATTCCGCTGATTGCCGATGGCGGCGTACGCTTCTCTGGCGACTTGGCGAAAGCCATTGCCGCTGGCGCAAGCGCCGTGATGGTGGGTGGCCTATTGGCCGGTACCGAAGAAGCGCCGGGTGAAGTGGAGCTTTACCAAGGCCGTACCTACAAAGCCTACCGCGGCATGGGTTCCATGGGCGCGATGTCCCAGAACCAAGGCAGCGCCGACCGCTACTTCCAAGACAAAGATGCCGGTGCCGAAAAACTGGTACCGGAAGGCATCGAAGGTCGCGTGCCCTATAAAGGCATGATGGGCGCCATCGTCCACCAGCTGATGGGCGGCCTGCGCGCCTCCATGGGTTACACCGGCTGCCGCGATATTCAAGAAATGCGCACCAAGCCGGAATTCGTACAAATCACCGGCGCTGGCTTTAACGAGTCCCACGTTCACGACGTGCAGATCACCAAAGAAGCCCCCAACTACCGGGTGAGCTAACCAGCGCATTAAGTTACACGGCGGCGGGCATTGCCCCGCCGCTTGCTTTTTAGCCAATGCGGCCCGTTCCGCGTTATAGAGGCTCCGCCATGAGTGACATTCACGCCCATAAGATCCTGATTCTCGACTTCGGCTCCCAGTACACACAGCTGATCGCCCGCCGGGTTCGCGAAATCGGCGTATTCTCTGAAATCCGCGCCTTCGATATCACCGAAGAAGAGATTCGCGAATACAACCCCAACGGCATCATCCTGGCCGGTGGCCCGGAATCCGTCACCGAGCTGGATTCCCCCCGCGCCCCGCAGTGCGTGTTCGAGATGGGCCTGCCGGTGTTTGGTATCTGCTACGGCATGCAAACCATGGCCGAGCAGCTGGGCGGCAAGGTAGAAGGCTCTAACCAGCGTGAGTTTGGCTACGCCCAGATTCAAATCGACGCCGAGACCGCGCTGTTCAAAGACATCAAAGACCACGTAGACGCCGCTACCGGCAACGCGCTGCTGGATGTATGGATGAGCCACGGTGATAAAGTCGCCAAAGCCCCCGACACCTTCACCGTGACCGCCTCTACCCCGAGCTGCCCGATTGCGGCCATGGCCTGGGAAGAGAAGCAGTTCTACGGCGTACAGTTCCACCCGGAAGTCACCCACACCCTACAAGGCCAGCGGATTCTTGAGCACTTCGTGCTGGATATCTGTAAAGCCGAAAAGCTGTGGACGCCCGCGCAAATCATCGAAGACCAAGTACAGCGCGTACGCGAGCAAGTGGGCGACCGCCACGTACTGCTGGGCCTTTCCGGCGGTGTCGACTCTTCTGTTGTGGCCGCGCTGCTGCACAAAGCGATTGGCGACCAGCTCACCTGCGTGTTCGTGGATAACGGCCTGCTGCGTAAGAACGAAGGCGACCAAGTGATGGAAACCTTCGCTAAGCACATGGGCGTGAAGGTGATTCGCGTAGACGCCGAAGAGCTGTTCCTCAGCAAGCTGGAAGGCGAGAAAGACCCGGAAGCCAAGCGCAAAATTATCGGCAACACCTTTATCGACGTGTTCGATGAAGAAGCCAGCAAGATTGAAGGCGTGGAGTTCCTGGCCCAGGGCACCATCTACCCGGACGTGATCGAATCTGCTGCCTCGAAAACCGGCAAAGCGCACGTGATCAAATCCCACCACAACGTGGGTGGCCTGCCGGAAACCATGAAGCTCAAGCTCGTCGAGCCGCTGCGCGAACTGTTCAAAGACGAAGTGCGCAAACTCGGCCTTGAACTCGGCCTGCCCTACGATATGGTCTACCGCCACCCGTTCCCTGGCCCCGGCCTGGGCGTGCGTATTCTCGGCGAAGTGAAGAAAGAGTACGCCGACATTCTGCGCGATGCGGATGCCATCTACATCGAAGAACTGCGCGCCGCTGGTTGGTACGAAAAAACCAGCCAAGCCTTCGCCGTGTTCTTGCCGGTGAAATCCGTAGGTGTAGTAGGCGACGGCCGCCGCTACGAATGGGTCATCGCGCTACGCGCCGTCGAAACCATCGACTTCATGACCGCCCGCTGGGCGCACCTGCCCTACGAGCTGCTGGAGAAGGTCTCCAACCGGATTATCAATGAGTTGGAAGGGGTGTCACGGGTGACTTATGATGTGAGTAGTAAGCCGCCTGCTACGATTGAGTGGGAGTGATTATACGTTAGGCACTAGCTGGTACTAACTAGCATTTAACGACACTTAAGCCCATGTTTTCATGGGCTTTTTTGTTTTTATGTCTGGCAGTGCTTGGCAACTGATGGCAGCGGGAAGCACCGCTTGAGCGTGGTATCCAAGGTGGTATTATCGAGACATGATGCCATGAGTGATAGTCGATACCATGATGCTTGATCCTGTATTTTCATGGTATTGAATTTATTTAAGCGACTGTTTTATTGAGTGAATCGCCCCAGGTTTCGTAGACACCTCCAGGCCTTATACTAAAGGTATCTAGGAGGAACCATGAGCCATCCCCGCTACACTGAAGAATTCAAAAT
>NZ_JAMZBE010000143.1:0-9096 GCF_024158645.1 Halomonas sp. 707B3 | reverse complement strand
GTGATATTCCCCGCCAGTACTGCCATGGCCGTGCATGGCGTTATCCAGTTAACGTCCAATGCCTCTCGGGCGTGGCTTTCGCGGCGGTTTATCGTGTGGCGCATTGTGGCGCTTATGGCGCTGGGCGTGCTCAGCGCGGCTGGGCTTCTGCTGCTGTTTAACTACACGCCCAATGCGGCCACCGTTTCTTTATTGATCGGGCTGCTGCCTATCTTGGTATGGACGCCCAAGCATTGGTTCCAGCTCGATGCCCATCGCGCCAGCCACGCGTTTTGCTGCGGCATCGCCTCGGGCGGCCTCACGATTGCTGCCGGGGTATCCGGCCCGCTGATCGATATCTTCTTTGTGCGCTCGCAGATGGACCGCCGCCAAGTCGTCGCTACCAAGGCCATGATTCAAGTGGTCGCCCACTCCATTAAAATTCTCTTCTACTTAAGTGCCGCCCTTGCGCTCAGCGCGGGTGAGTGGAGCATCGTGCTACTAGCCGCCCCGTTTGCCATGCTGGGCACCCAAACCGGCACACGGATTCTGCACCGCCTGACCGACGCCAACTTCCGCACTTGGACCCGCTGGATCGTCACGGGCATTGGGGTGTTCTACTTCCTGCAAGGTGTATATCTGTTAACCCGTTAACCGTTGAGGGCATTCGCGGCACGCTTTAGATGGCGACCTATACTGACCTTACCTAACGCTGGAGGTCGCCATGGATTACCACCACTACCGCGAAGCCCTTGCCACCTCGCTTGCCCAAAGCGAGCTACCCTTTGCCCCCGCTGAGTATCAAGCGCGCCTTGAGAAGGTGCGCCACGCCATGGCCCAGCGCGGGCTAGACGCGCTGCTGCTCACCGACCCCGCCGATATCAATTATTTGACCGGTTACCACACCTTTGAGGTGTCGGTGCATGCCTGCTTGGTCTGCACGCAAGAAAAGCTCGTTCTACAAGTGGCTTCGATTGAAACGGGTGCTGCGGTGGTGACCGCCCGTGTTGACGAAATTATTGGCTACCGATGGGAAAACCTGGATGAAATCATCGCCCCGCTGGCCGACCTGTTAACCCCCTGCCCGCGCATTGGCATCGACGGCTGGAGCAGCGGGCTGCGGGTCGGCGTGATGGACGCCCTAACCAAGGCGGTGGGTAAAGAGCGCTTTTTTGAAGCGGGTGACCTGCTCGATGCCATCAAGATCGTCAAAAGCAGCGCCGAGCTTGAGATGCTCAAAGAGAGCGCCCGCATCACCGCCGCTGGCTTAGAGACGGCGATGGCCGCCATTCAACCCGGCATGACCGATAACGACATTGCCGCCATTGGCGCAAAGGCACTGCTTGAAAACGGCAGCGAGTTTATGAGCCTGCAGCCTATCGTCACCAGCGGACACAGCATTGGAGTGATTCACGTTAACCATAAACGCCGCGCGATTCAGGCCAATGAGCCAGTGTTTTTAGAGTTCGGCGCAGCGTATCAGCGCTACACCGCACCGATGATGCGCACCGCCGTAACCGGCACCCCGAACGCCGCCCTCACCGCCACTCAAGACCTCTGCCGCTCGATGTTTGAAACCCTTTGCGAGGCCATGCGCCCCGGCCACTCCTTTGATGCCGCCGCCCAGGCCGCGGATGCCCTGCTGGCCCCTCAACGCGACCAACTGTTTTTCTCCGGGGTGTTTGGCTACGCCGTGGGCGCGCAGTTTCCGCCGAGCTGGGTAGAAGGCACGGGCTACATTGCCAAAGGCCAAACGCGCACCTTTGAAACCAACATGGTGTTTCATTTACCGCTCTGCCTGCGGGTGCCCGGCCAGTGGGGCGTTGGCTTAAGCGATACCGTGGTGGTCACCGAACAGGGCGCCAAGCCGCTCACCAACAACGATTGGCAGCTTTATCAGGCCCGTGATAAAGGCCCGTGATAATAGTTCGAGACAATAGCCTGAGATTGACACCACGATTGAGGGAGGCTATCTTCACCAGAAATGCAAATGAGAAACACTCTCTTTTTTAGCCAACACCTTGGTAGATAAAGAGCCGTTGAGGTAAAGGGACGTCACATGACCAGTGAACAGCGCCAGCTTCGTCAAACCCTGCTGTTTTTACGCACATCGTTTGAAGCCGTTCAGCACTCCATTGCCGGACGGCTAGAAGACCCGCTGCCCTGCTGGCTAGACACCAGCATGCTCTCGATGCTCTCCCGAGAGCTGACCCGCTGCTGCCAGCAGGCCAAGCCACTGTTCGCGCCTGCGGTTGTGGAGCAGCTCTTTATCGCCTCCCAACAGTGCGACCTGCTGCTCAAACAGTGCCCCGGCGTACTCAGCAGCGCCGTCTGCCACCGCCAACTCAGCGCCATTATGCTGCCGCTCACCAGCGCCATCGGGCAGATTGATACGCCTGTTAAACGTCGCTGGCCTTGGTCAAGAGGATAGCCACGAGCAAACCACGCTCAGTCAATTAACCTTTATTTTTGGCAAGTATTTGCTTACCCAACGCGGTTAATCGATATTTCTGAGTTGGGCTACGTGGCGAGTCGGGCTGCGTCATTTCAATCAACCCAGAATTAAGCAGTGGATTCAGCACCGCCGCACGGAACTTGGTTCTGTTGGAGCGCCCCACTACGTTCATCAAACGTGTGATAGGGGCTTCTTCAACACAAGTCTGAAGCAGATCTACTTGCTCCTTACTTAGTCCCTGCTTAGTCCCTACTTGGTCAGTGACATCAGGGTCGCCCTCAACCGCAGTAACCTCATCAATCAAAAAACCTGTATGAATAGGCAAGCGAATTAAGAAGTAGCTACGCTCATCGTCGGTTTCGAATATCGGCTCTGGAGAATTGTTCGCTTTCATCACGCGAAGAATCTTTGGCACACCCGTTGAACGGCCTTCGGTTAAATCCAGCTCTTTTAAAAACTCGCCAATGCGCCGATTGCGGTAACGGCGGCTGACGGCTTTACCTGCCTGCAGGTCTTGCAAGCGGATAGAGCGATCTGGCCCTGGGAAACTCAGTACCATCAGCTCTTGACCATCAATACGTATTTCAATGGGTTCACGAATTTCATAGGAGCGATGGTACACGGCATTTACCACCGCCTCCTCAATAGCAGCCAGCGGAAAATTCCAGAAACGCTCAGCCTGAGGACGATCAGCGTGTTTGGTTACGCCCTCTTTCAGGTAGTTGCGATTGATATAGTCCAAGGCATCACGAGTGATGCGGCCAAGCGGCCCCTTAAACACTTTTTCTTCGAAATGATCACCACCAGCTCCGTCTGGAAAGTACACCACGTCTATTTGGGTGGCTGGGAAGAAGTGCTCAGGTTGCTCATTAAAAAACAATAGGCCAACATTCTTAGGAAAGGCCATTTCGCTTGGGCCACCCACCACGTTCATGCGACGGCCTAAGGTTTCAATATCCAACTCGCGGGCTTCAGCCAATAACTCACTACCAATGTCGTGCAAAAAATCACGCATTAAATAGGGAGAAAGGTCGCTTAATTTTGCCGATTGGCGATAGCGATCATCAAAAGGTACTCGGCGGGGTTTTGTTTTGCGCGTCTGTCCCCATTAACTAGGGCATAGCATCGTCGTTGGCGCTTACTAGTAAACTGGTCTATTCTATTCGCCACGATGATAACCACTGCTTCAAAGGAGTTTTGCCCTATGGCGTACGAGACGCTGTTTACCCCCACCACGCTAGGTAGCCTGAACATTCCTAACCGCGTCATCATGGCGCCGCTGACCCGTTCGCGCACGCCGGATAGCGTGCCGGGCAAGATGCAGGAAGCTTATTACGGCCAGCGCGCCGGTGCGGGCCTGATCATCAGCGAAGCCACTAACATCTCTCCCACTGCCCGTGGCTATGTGTACACGCCCGGCATCTGGACTGATGAGCAGGAAGCAGGCTGGAAAGGCGTTGTGAATGCCGTTCACGCCAAGGGTGGCCGTATTGCTCTGCAGCTGTGGCATGTGGGCCGCGTTTCCCATGAGATGGTGCAGCCCAACGGCCAGCAGCCGGTAGCCCCCAGCGCGCTGAAAGGTGAAGGCGCTCAGTGCTTTGTTGAATTTGAAGACGGCACCGCTGGTCAGCACCCCACCAGCACGCCGCGTGCGCTGGAAACCGACGAGATTCCTGGCATTGTGGATGACTACCGTCAAGCGGCCATCCGCGCCAAGCGCGCTGGATTCGATATGGTCGAAGTCCACGCTGCCAACGCTTACCTGTTGAACCAGTTCTTGGCCACCGGTACCAACCAGCGTACCGACCAGTACGGCGGCTCGCTGGAAAACCGTGCCCGCTTCCCGCTGGAAGTCGTTGACGCGGTCATTGAAGTGTATGGCGCTGAGCGTGTCGGCATTCGTATGACGCCGTTTATCGAGCTGTTTGGTTTGACCGACGACGAGCCGGAAGCGATGGCGTTCTACATGGCGGAGCAGCTCTCCAAGCGCGGCCTGGCTTACCTGCACCTGAACGAGCCGAACTGGGCGGGCGGCGACATCACCTTCCCTGCGGGTTTCCGCGAGCAGATGCGTGAGCGCTTTAGCGGTAGCCTGATTTACTGCGGCAACTACGACGCCGAGCACGCTGAAGCACGCATTAGTGAAAACACCACCGATGCCGTGGCCTTTGGACGCCCCTACATCGCCAACCCGGATTTACCGGAGCGCTTCCGTGTGAACGCCCCGCTCACCGAGCCGAACCATGAAACGTTCTATGGCGGCGACGAGAAGGGCTACACCGACTATCCGTTTATGGATAACGGCTACGACCGCATGGGCTAAGCCTATTCGCTAAGTCGTGGTCTGGGTTTCCCCAAGTGGGGAACCCTTATCCCTGAAAAGCATCACTTAGGTGGTGCTTTTTTTATGCCTAACGGTTTTAAAACACTGCTAGGCTATTGATTCTCTCGTTTTAACGCGACGTATTGTCTTCACGAATAGGTGGCACATGCTCGGTTCGCTCTTAGCGATGCTGGTATCTTTACTGCTGGTGGGCGCCGCTGCGGCAACAGGCGCACGTTTTCGCCCTGATGGCTGGTACAGGGCGCTGCGCAAACCCCGCTGGACACCGCCTGACCTGGCCTTTCCCATTGCCTGGGGTATTCTCTATCTGCTGATGGCGATTGCGGCTTGGCGGATTTATATGGCGGACGACTCGCCACTGCGCAGCGCGAGCCTGGCTGTGTATGGCGTGCAGTTGTTGGCCAATGCGGCGTGGTCTTGGCTCTTCTTTGGGCGCAAGCAGATTACCGCCGCGCTAGTAGATATCGTGCTGCTGTTAGGACTGATTACGCTGGCCATCGGTCTGTTTGCCCAGGTGAATACCCTCGCCGCGTGGCTGATGGTGCCTTACTGGCTGTGGGTTGCTCTGGCGCTGGCACTCAATGCCACCATTTTGCGATTAAACAGAACCTATAAATAGAGCCTAGGTGTTAACTAACTAAAGGGTTTCACCCCATGGATATGACGTCTCTTCCCGTGCTGCTGGCCTTTGCCTCTCTGCTGTTAGGCATAGTAGCCGTGGTGATTTTCGCTTACGTTGTGGTGCCCAAACGGCGTCGCGCCAAGGCCAAGGCCGAAGAAGCAGAGGCACCGGTCGCCGCGCCTACGCCGCCGCCAGCGGAAGAGCCGCCGCCCGCTCCCGCGAAGCGCACGGGGAAAGTCAAACAGCACTCGCTGTTCGTCATTTTCAACCAGCCGGATGTCACCACCGATGAGCGATTGACCGAGTGGCTGCGTGAGAAAGGCGCCCATTACGACGCCATCAAGAAGGTGTTTTTGATCGACGGCCAGCAGGCATCTAACCCGATTACCGTGGCCAACGCCTTCCCGCCTGGGGAAATGCCCGACCTGCTGCGCGGGGAAACCCACGAGCCCATTCGGGGGGTTAGCCTGCTGGTGAAGCCGCCGCTGCACAAACGCCGCAATCAGCAGATGCACGTGTATGTGGAACTCGCCAAAGAGATGAACGAGACCTTCAGCGGCGACATGCTGGATGCCGACCGAGAGCCAGCCACCGAGGCCACCTACGCTCAAATCATTGGTTAAGCGCTACACCACGCCTTGGCTGCGCAGGTAGTCGTCGTAGCTGCCGCTGAAATCGACGATGCCATCCGGCTGCATGTCGATGATGCGCGTGGCGAGGCTGGAAACAAACTCCCGGTCGTGGCTGACGAACAGCAGCGTGCCGGGGTAGTTCTCCAGCGCTAGGTTGAGCGCTTCGATAGACTCCATATCCAGGTGGTTGGTGGGCTCGTCCATCAGTAGCACGTTGGGGTTGGTGAGCGTTAGCTTGCCAAATAGCATGCGGCCCTGCTCGCCCCCAGAGATCACCTTCACCGACTTGTTGATATCGTCGCTTGAGAACAGCATGCGGCCCAGCGCACCACGTACTACTTGCTCACCGCCTTTGGTCCACTGGCCCATCCACTCAAACAGCGTGGCGTCATTGGCGAAGTCATCGGCGTGGTCTTGGGCAAAGATGCCTAGCTCGGCGGCGTCGGTCCACTTCACTTCACCGGCGTCTGGGCGTAGATCTCCGCCCAGGGTTTTCAGCAACGTGGTTTTGCCAATGCCGTTAGGGCCGATAATGGCAATGCGCTCGCCCGCTTCGACGGTCATAGAGAAGCGCTTGAACAGCGGCTCGCCGTCGTAGCCTTTGGTAATCGCATCCACGTTCAACGCGTTGCGGTGGATTTTCTTGTTTTGATCAAAGCGGATAAACGGGCTCACCCGGCTGGAGGGTTTGATATCTTCCAGCTTAATTTTATCGATCTGGCGCGCACGCGAGGTGGCCTGCTTCGCTTTAGAGGCGTTGGCCGAGAAGCGGCTGACGAACTGCTGCAGCTCGGCAATTTGCGCTTTCTTCTTGGCGTTATCAGAGTGCTGACGCTCACGGGCAGCGGTGGCGGCCGTCATGTAGTCGTCGTAGTTGCCGGGGAACAAGGTGATTTCGCCGTAATCCAGATCCGCCATGTGGGTACACACGCTGTTCAGGAAGTGACGGTCGTGGGAAATAATCACCATGGTGCTGCTGCGCGCTTTTAGAATCTCTTCCAGCCAGCGGATAGTATTGATATCCAGGTGGTTGGTGGGTTCGTCCAGCAGCAGCACGTCCGGGTCGGAGAACAGCGCCTGCGCCAACAGTACGCGCAGCTTCCAGCCGGGCGCGACTTCGCTCATGGGGCCGGTGTGCTGTTCAATAGGAATGCCCAGGCCCAGCAGCAGCTCGCCCGCGCGGGACTCGGCGGTGTAGCCATCCAACTCGGCGTAGCGCACTTCTAAATCAGCTACGGCCATGCCGTCTTCTTCACTCATTTCAGGCAGCGAGTAGATGCGCTCACGCTCGGCGGCCACTTTCCACAGCTCGGCGTTGCCCATGATAACGGTGTCGATGACCCGCTCGTTCTCATAGGCAAACTGGTCCTGGCGCAGCTTACCCAGCCGGGTGCTGCTATCCAGCATCACCTGCCCAGACGAGGGCTCCAGCTCGCCACCCAGGATTTTCATGAAGGTGGACTTACCGCAACCATTCGCGCCAATCAAACCGTAGCGATTGCCGTTATTAAATTTGACGGAAACGTTTTCAAACAGGGGCTTGGCCCCAAACTGCATGGTGATATTGGCGGTTGCGATCAAGATAGAAGCCCTGGTTAACGAAAAAGCTCTGAAACGAAGAAGCGCTGGTTGATGAACGAGCACGCTTGCAAAAGCCCGCGATTCTACGCGCCTTTGGGCGACGTTACATCTCCCCTCTTTGCCTTCCTTTACCGGGCATCTGAAGCGTGTGCAGGCATTTCCAGCAGAAAGCGTTCTCCGTCAAGCGCTTGGCGCAGCCGCGAGTGTAAAATCTCAACAATCCCCTGGTGCTCGCCTACCAGCGCGGTGGTCGTCACCTTCAACCCGGTGTGGCGCTGTTCGGCGGCGGCGCAAATCTCGGCAATATCGCCACCCTCACCGGCATGACGGCCTGGGGAGAGAAACAGCATCGCCAGCACCACGTTGCTGCTGCTGAATTCAGGCGTATCCAGCAAGTTCTCCAACAGCGGCTCGTTAAAGCGGTACTCGTCACCTTCCCGGCGCTCCATAGAGGCCGCCGCCACGCAGCGCACGTCGTTGCCTAACAGCACGCTCAACTGCCCCGCTAAGCGGTTGCGCACGGCAGTGACGTCGGGGATGGGGCTGCCGTGATCCACCAGCGCGACCTTGGCAGTGCCTTGTTCAGGCAGCTGCGCACGTACGTTATCGGCCAACAGCTGTGCCAAGCGCAGGTCGTTATTCCCCAGCTCATCCACCAGCGGCTGAGCAACCCGCACCGACACGTTAGGGAAACGCGCCTGTAGCGCGGTCATTCGCTCGGGCAGGTAGCCGGTCAGCGCTTGGCTGGAGCCGAAGAAAAACGGCAGCACGATAATCTCGGTGGCTCCCGCCTCGGCGCTGCGTTCGGCAGCGGGGCCTAGCGTAATGGCGGGTATGCCACCCACCTCTTCAGCGGGGATTTTATTGGAGTGCAGCAGCGAGGCCGCCTGAACGGTCTCCCCCAGCTGTTCACTTAACGCCGCAGCCACCCGGCGCAGGTTATGGGTGGCCTGTGGGCGCTTGGAGCCGTTATCTACCAAAAAAATGGCGCGCATCGTTTTCTATCCTTTTTCTGAAAGAGGGCGTTACATCATCAGCACATCCGCAGCGGCACGGTGCAGCTGGGCGTGGCGTGTGGCGAGGGCGGTAATATCGCGGTCGTAGCCGCCGCCAATCACCGCCGCCACGGGAATGTCAGACTCGCGACAGAGGTTTAGCACGTAGTGATCTCGGGCATAGAGCCCATCGCTGCTTAGCGATAAGTAGCCCAGGCGGTCATCCTGATGCACGTCCACGCCCGCATCATAGAGCACCACATCCGGCTGGTAAGCGGCGAGTAACCCCGGTAGCCAAGAAGCGAGTTCGGCTAGATAAGCAGCATCCTCCATGCCGTTGGGCAGGGCGATATCCAGGTCGCTTTTTGCTTTGCAGGCGGGGAAGTTACGCGCCGCGTGCATGGAAAAGGTAAACACGCCGGGCTCGTTAGCAAAGAGTCGCGCGGTGCCGTCGCCTTGATGCACGTCGCAATCCACAATCAGCACAC
>NZ_JAMZBE010000142.1:0-9141 GCF_024158645.1 Halomonas sp. 707B3 | reverse complement strand
CTTCCGACCTTTCGACTTCTCCAAAGTAACCTTCGTTTGCCGATCCGGCATCCCGATCGAAGTTGTAAGCCATGTTCAGCCTGGCGTAGCCATAAAGCCTCACGGTGGTCTCTCCCGCTTGGGTTTCCAGGGCCGAAACATACGTCGAGCCGATTGCCAAGGCCATAACCGTCATGCTGACCAAGGGAATCTTCTTGTTATTCCACATGATGACATCTCTTTATGAATTGTCTTGTTTTTAGGCCGTTTGCGGCAATATCAAATTAGCGAAGATTCCTGAATTAAAGCTGAATTTTCCTGCCGGGGTATCAATTTTTCATAAAAAAGGCCAGCTCATGGCTGACCTTCTGTAACCTCAGCATATTTGCCAATAAAGGTTAGTAGACAACGTGCAGCTTATAACGGTTATCATCATTTGCGTTACTGCCACCCCCTGATCTTCCTGTAACTTCGAGTTGATAATTCCCAGGTTGCAACTGATGGACAAGGTTGAAGTGGCCTTGTGGACTGGACGCTTCTGCTACTCGTTGTCCAGACTCATTGTAAAGAACTGCTGAAATGCGGTTACCATAGCTCCTTATGCCGGGAAAATGCTCACTCGTCACTTGTAGGGTAGTCGCTTGTTCAATATTGATATTGAAACGTTTGGATTGCCCCTGAGCAAGAATCTGTGTAGAAGAGACGCCTCTTTCAAGTAGGGGCAGATCCTGGGTTGTATTGCCGAAGTTAGCCAATACAGGTGTTGAAAGAATGCTGGCTACAAGCGCTCCAAAGATAATTGGTTAACTTTCATGATAATTACTCCAGTGGTTGATGATTTGTTTATATTAGCTGTGGTTTTTGAAATGAAGCTGAATTGTTTTCATTATTCCTCCGACGTCTCTGATTTGAGATTTTTTGTAGGTATCGTCGACCAAGCTAACCCAGCGGCAAGTGCTTATAGCAGAGATGGCAGAAAAGTGACAAGCATCTGCCAGAGAAAGGAAAGTTGAGCGGGGCTGCGTTATATCATAACAGTCGGCACGGGGCACGGTAGAGTTTTTCACCTCCGAGCCTCATTGCTGCCGGGATTTCCACTGGCGAAACTGTTTCCATTCCAGCCATTTCTCAAATTCCCTGTATTCTTGTGAGTCTGGGTCCATCCGCCTGAAGGCTTCGAAGCTTCTGTAGGTGTCAGAGTCCGGGGCCGCCTTCCCTCCGGCGCGTTGACTGGTCGCACAATCTGAGCAACGACCCGACAGGATAGAATATCCCTCCCGGGCGCTGTCATCGGGACTGCTGGCAAACAGGCCTGGTCCATCAGGCAGGCGGTCTTCTCCCGGCATCGGCGTCGTGTCAGCGGGTCGGACCACATTAAGTCCGCAGCCCGACAGAGCTACTACCAGCACGGGAATTATCCATAACCGCAGTTTGTGCATATTTTACTCCTGTCTGTTATTCAGGTCAGACCCGTTGGTTAAAAGGCGACCCGGATACCGGCATAGAGCTGGCTGATATCGTTGGCATCGCCCCATCCTTCAGCGGTCTTGACCGACGAAGGCAGGTCAAGCGAATACAGGTGATACGAGGAGTACAAGCGGACCGCGCTCGACCAGTCGTACACGTATGCCAGACCAATCTGGCTTCCCTTGGTTCCCTCAACAATCAGATCTTTGGTCTCGCCATAGTTGACTGCAAAGTGATGAGCGCCAGTCGAGTAGCCTACCTGACCGAATAGGTTGGTCGCATCAAAGCCTTCTTGATTAGCCTGCCCCGCATTGGCCATTGCGTCGGTTTCATCATTACCGTAGGAGACGGTAAAGTTCAGGCCACCGTCCAGCAACAAAGACGCCGAAGCACCAAGGACTTGCTTCTCTTTGAATTCCGACCCAGGGGTGAGTGGCTGTCCATCGGTGGGCGAGGTCGGAATCTCCAGATCATTAGTATCAACCCAGCTCAGCCCCGTGGCCAGTTTGGCACCCGGAAAATCTACGTGGTAGCGGGCCGCCAGTTCATAGGCATTGCCGTTGTCGAGACTGGTCGACAGCACCAGACCGCCGATCGACGGGCTGTCGTAGCGGATACGCTCTTGTCGACCAACGGCATTGAAGACGCTGTTGGCTGCACCAATTCTGTAAAGTTTGTTGCCGTTATCATCGACAAAACTGATGCCGGAAGAATAAAGGGGATACCAGGCACCGCCACCGTAGTAGAGCGTTTCGGAGTAATCCATCATGTTGGCGTAGTAGCCAGCACCATCGCCTTTGCCGAAACTCACCTTACCAAAGTCACCCTCGAGATAGATGTCAATTTTCCGGGTATCCAGGTCAACGCCACCCTCACCCCCCCCGGAGGTATTGTTGCCGATATCGAACTCCGTGGATCCGTACTGATCAACTGACATTTCATAGATAAAACCGAGGTTCATGCCGTTGGCCATCTTCTCATTGCCAGTGAACCGGAAACGTGAGTTGGAACCGATGCTGTCGACACTCGCGTAATCAGTCTCATTCCCGTTATCCGCGACGGTGATCGCACGATTCACCTGGCCGGACACCTTGAATTCCATGGCGTGACCCGGCGAAGATAACCCCGCCATCACCAGTGCGAGCGCTGAACTCAGTGCCGCTTTTTTATTTGTCATTAGTATCATAATCCCCTCATTATCATTGATTTATTACTGAACGTGTCATATTATCATTGATTTATTACTGAACGTGTCATGCGTATTACGTCCATTATCTTACGTCCATTATCTTAAAGTGCTGTGCCCTCCTGTCCCGAAACTCAAGTGGCTTCAGGTCTTGCGTCAGCACTGGGCACAGCAACAATATTGACCACACTGATAGTAGCACAAGCCCGACGACTGAGAAGTCAATTAACATTAGACTTTAGTGCAACCGGGAGCCTCTTCAGGCACTTTCAGGAAGGCAATCAGCACCGCACGTTCAGTCCTGAATCGTGCCTTGAACTGTTCCCTGGATATCTCGGCTTCGCCCCCGTGCCACAAAATGGCTGGGCCAGATCGTCTGGTCGCTGAGGTCTGGCCGGTCAGCGACCAGACCGGTCGTGCTTTGGTGTGTGGCAGGCGGCACACCCCGTGTTGCTAACGAGTCTGGCGCCTTGCTGCACTTCCGGGTTTTCCATGGCGCGACGGGCGGGAACTGCAAGGCTGCTGGCGTAGAAGGTGATAAAGCCTGCCACTTTGTCGCTGACTTCGGGGTCGCCGCCATTAGCAAACTGGCCACAATCTTGCGTCCACTACCTCGCCAAGAACCTCGGCCGTTGTCACCGCATCCTGGAACGTGGCGTGCGCCAGATCTGCATAATGGCTAACAACGTCAGTTTTGGTCGGCGTGGATGCGGGTGCCTTATCTGCCGTTGGCTCTCTGCTGTGTTGTGCGTTGGCAGCGTCCTGATTGCCGCTGCATCCGGCCATCAAAAGCAGGGTGATTGACAGGGCCAGAGGTCGCGGACGAGTATTGACGTCATGTGCAAATCCTTTGAGGTAAATTAAATATAAATCATTATTATACGCATTAGAGATTGATGGGCGTGTATTGCATGAGTTAAACGACACAAGACTGCGGACCTGTAATAATTCATGGCTGATAGCGGCGGTTGCATTTAATATTGTGTCAGCAACAGTACTAAAAGCCCGTAAAGCGCCGCGCCCCCAATGCGGTCAATGTTCACTGTTGTTGACAGCTGGGGGAGGTCTGAGTTGTCGGGGGCGGGATGAATAGGG
The DNA here is from genome assembly GCF_024158645.1 of Halomonas sp. 707B3. Lineage (NCBI taxonomy): Bacteria > Pseudomonadati > Pseudomonadota > Gammaproteobacteria > Oceanospirillales > Halomonadaceae > Halomonas > Halomonas sp. 707B3. The sequence goes on along the minus strand of NZ_JAMZBE010000142.1, from coordinate 5,414 downwards.
CAATCCGGCGCCGCAGCATTCCTTTGTGGTGGTTAGCATTAGCAGCGGCGTTAAGCCTGCTGCTCACCATTCATGATACGTTTGTCATTGCTGTCTTCGAAGGCTACATATCCTGGTGCATACCCTACTGGGACAGTTGCACCAGTATCAGCCGTACAGGGCGTTACTGGCGGTGGGAATTCTCTCCGTTATCCTCACTGCCGCAGTACCTGCCTTGTACAGTCAACTAGACAATGCCTTTGAATGGGTATTGGCGCTACTCATAAACCTTCATGCGCTCTGGGTTGCGCTGCTCTGGCGGCAAAGCTCTTTCCGGGCAAGATTGTGGACGGAGTAAGGGATCGAACCGGGTTACCATGATCACCGACATTGCGAGCAGACCACCGGCGGCTTGTTTGGCCTTCAGAAAAGCTGGCCCCGGATTTAATGGTTGATGGGGCACCTTCACCCCATCAATCTGATACCACCCTCAGATGGTTGATAGATCGACTCCGTAGTTGAGTTCCTCTGCGAAGTCCGGCAGTCCGTAACCGATGGTTTTCTTGTAGAAAGGAGAGACCTTCGCAGTCGGTGCCTTCTTCTTGTGCTTCGTGGTGTAGAGCATTCGTGCCCGCATCACCTCGAAGGAGTAACCGCGCCCTTCACGGTTCTTGTCCTTGGCCAGTCGGTTGATGGACTCCGTGTAAGCGTTGGTGACGGGCATGTCCGTCTCGAAGTAGGTCATGGTCTCTTCGCGCCAGTTTCCCACTGCCCTGACCAGATCGCTCCAGACTTCCTTTTGGCCCTTCGGGATGGTGGCTATCCACTCGTCCAGGGCGGCTTCTGCCTGGAGCCGTGTGGTGGCGTCCCAGATGCCGTAGAAGCGCTCCTTGTGCTCGTAGGCGGCCAGCAGTTGCGGGAACGCGCCTGTCCAGGTCTCCATGATGAGGCGCTCCCGGTCTGAGACTTCGTGAGCGCGTTTCAGCAGGATTTTCCGGTCTCCCTTGAGAGTCCGGCTCTGGGACGGTTTCAGCTCCTTTCTGAGGCCCTTGCGCACTCTCTCTAGGGCATCGTTGGCCATGCGCACCACATGGAACTTATCGACCACGATACGGGCCTGGGGCAGCACAGCCTTGACCGCTGCCCGGTAGGGGTTCCACATGTCCATGCTGACGATCTCGACCTTCTGCCGGTCTTTCAGCTTCATCAGGTAGTTGGTCACCACGTCCTGGCGGCGGGTGGCCAGCAGGTCGAGCAGGGTTCGCTCCTCAATGTTGGTCAGAATGCAGCGGTAGCGCTTGTTCAGGTATAGCTCGTCAATGCCCAGGATGCGGGGCGTCTCGAAGCGGTGCCAGCGCCCCAGGAACTCGGCGCGGGCGTTGAAGATGTCGCGCACCGTCTTCTCGTCCAGGCCGGTCTGTGCCGCCACAAAGGTGTAGGGGTGGTTGAAGGATTCCTTCTCCACGTACTCATGCAGCCGCAGTGTCATACGGAATCCGTCCACCACCTCCGGTAGCTGGGGCCTGAATGTTGTCTTGCAGGCCCGGCAGGTGTATCGGCGGCGGACCAACCAGAGAGTGACCCGCTTGCCTTGGATGGGCAGATCACGATGGGGAACATCACGCTTGCCGAACCGCACGAACTCACCCTGCACGCCGCATTCCTCGCAGGCGATCGGATCGGGCACGTCCACCTGGAAGTGCATTTCGTCGTCGGTTGATTTGCAGCCCAGTACTTGGTATTGCGGCAGGTGAAGGATGTTGTCGGGAAGTTCGGTCATGGTGTTGTATAGGCGTAGGTGTCAGTCAGATCCATCCGGCTCGGCATTGGTGTTTGTTTTTTTACCCAACAAGCTGCCGGAAACGAAAAGTAAGGCACCGAGGACAATTGCAATATCAGCCAGGTTGAAGACCGGCCAATGCCAGTCTCGCCAATAGAAATCAAAGGAATCCACAACATAGCCGCGAAAGACCCGGTCAATCAGGTTGCCCATGGCGCCACCGAGGATAAGACTGTAAGCGATGGCTTCTCCTTTATGACGATTTTCAAGGATCAGCTTGATCAGAAAAATCGAGACCACTACCGCGATTCCGATAAAAAAGTAGCGCTGCCAGCAGGCCCGATATGGACAATAGGGCATACGGCGAGAGCTTTTTGCCAATAATGAGCATTATTTAACCCTTGAGCGCCAGAATGCGCCTGGCACCGTTAAGCACGACGAGCCCCGCGATGGTGCCGATAATTAGATCCGGATAATTGGAACCGGTCCACACGACCAGGGCGCCGGCGGTGATGACCCCCAGGTTGATCACCACGTCGTTGGCCGAGAATATCCAGCTTGCCTTCATGTGCGCCCCGCCTTCCCGATGTTTGGATATGAGCAGCAGACAACTGGTATTGGCAATCAATGCGACGAATGCGATAGCCATCATCACCAGCGATTCAGGCTCACTACCGAATACAAAGCGTCTCACCACCTCTACGAGCACGCCCACAGCCAAGATCAGTTGCAGTACACCAGCAAGATGCGCGGCACGTACCTGCATTTTCACGCTATGTCCAACCGCATAAAGGGCAAGCCCGTACACCGCCGCATCGGCAAAATTGTCCAGGGATTCTCCAATCAGGCCGGTGGACTGGGCGATCAGACCGGCAGTCATTTCCACCACGAACAGAAGTGCATTGATGCCGAGCAACCAGCGCAGGGTCCCGGATTCTTGCTTAGCAGAAGCTGCCGAAAACTCGGCGGCCTTGATGGTCTCCGGATTTGCAGCGACGGTTTCCTGAAGCGAGGCGCCTAGCCCCAAGGTCTTCAGTTTCGAGGTGACGGGCTCGACCTCGCCGTCATGCACGACCTTCAGCCGGCGGTTCGACAAGTCGAAGGACAGCGCCCGAATCTCCTCAAAGCCGTTCAGGGCTAGGCGAATCATTCGTTCTTCTGATGGACAGTCCATCTTCGGCACGGCATAAACACTGACCCATCTCCCTGGCGCCTCGGAGGAGGCCTGTATATCGGTATCCGCTGCGGACGTTGCATCACCGCCACAGGCGCCACCACAGGATTTGCTCATGATACGACTCCACTTGAACAATGTTGTGGTACCATTTAAAACTATAAAGCTACTATAAGGTCAATAGCGTAGAGAATCCGTTGCGGAGGAACCCGATGCGTATTGGTCAGTTGGCACAGTCAGTAGGGGTAGATACACAGACGATCCGCTTCTACGAACGGCAGGGCTTGTTGCCGCCGCCTGATCGGCAGGAGAACGGTTACCGTGTCTATACCGAGAAACACGTTGAGCGGCTGGCCTTTATTCGTCGCTGCCGCATCCTGGATCTGTCACTGGCAGAAATTCACGAACTACAGCGCTATCAGGACGACCCTCATCAGTCCTGTACCGCCGTCAATGCTTTGCTCGATGATCACATCTCTCATGTGCGCTCGCAGATAACCGCTCTGCAAGCGCTTGAGAAACAACTCGTTTCACTGAGAGCGAGTTGCAACGATGACCGGGAAGTTGAGGCGTGTGGGGTTCTTGCTGGAATTAGCGAGGGAAGCATGCATCAGCAGTAGGTTGGAGTACCAACCAGATAATCCGATGAGATGTCGGTTTGCCTCACTCTCATGCAAAGGTAAGATCAACCATTTAATCCGCTTACCCATTAATATCTGCCCAAAACCTGAGTATTTCATTAACTCTCAAGAACTATATCAAGCCGCAAACTCATTCAAGCGACCTCCATGCGGTCAAAATGCATATTGTAACCTCGCACGCACTTCATCTCCGCTAGCGCCATTGGCTTCTTCGCCATCCATGTAGCTCATTCCAAGTCGAACATTCTTGTTGGCGTAATAGTTAACGCCCAGTGTTGTTTGCTTACCGTCAGTTGTGGCCAGCCCCACATCACTGTATTTTCCGTCGCCATCTTCAAAACGGGCAATAACTTCCCAGGCTCCTTTGGGCGATGACGGTTTCACTCGCTTGAACGCCCCAGCCTTGTAAGGACGGCTTTCGCCGGTGACAACCCAACCAAGCTGTACGTAATAACCATCAACATCCACCTGACCTTCCTCGGAATCGAAATATTCGGCCTGGGCATGGAAGGGCCCGGAAGCGCCGGCCAATTCCAGATTAAACGTATCGACCTCATTGGCCTGAGTGTCGGCATCACGCGTGGTATAACCCGCACCAAGATGAACAACAGCATTATTCGTTTGAACGGGTGCAACCGTGCCCCGTGCGGTTACTGCCGTGTTATTGAAGTCGTCGCTGCCATCGCCGTCTGCCTCGAAATAGCCGATACCGTAGGTCCAGTTGCTGCCTTTGCCACTGAGCTGGATGCCGCCGCTGCGACCGGGGGTATAACGCTCGGTCATGGCGGATCGCTCAAGGGCCGAGATGTCTTTTGAACTCGTTAATTGTTCCAGGCCGAATGGCTCTTTCTGCTTACCAATAGTCACGGTTGCCGTCGAGCCAAATCCCAGGTAGCGAATGTACAGGTCCTCAGCGTTCCCGCCGTCGGCGCCATCACTCTCAGCCACGTTGAACTGGGCTTTGTACGCCCAGTCGCCAAAGTGGCCCTTGGCGTAGAGGCGTGCCCGGCGCACGTCGAAATCGGTAGTGTCAACACCGTTGGCGTCAGACTGCGTGGCGTCGTAATCCCATTGAAGGCGCCCGCCGAGCTGAAAAGACGCAGAGTTATCCGACACTTTCACTTTGATACCGCTGTCGGTATCGATCACAAGGTCTTCGCCGCTGGTCGTAACGTTTCCGGCCTGTGCAGCAGAAGCGGCAGAAATCGCCAAAGCCAAGCCCAAATATTTCTTGCTCATGATCTGTCTCACCTTTTTCGGTTTGCTTGTGTGTGTTGAAGCGCGATTAAAGTCTATTTGGCAAAGATTACAGAATGGTTACAGAGAATGCATCAAAACAGGGCGCTGGTCCGGGCCGGTGACAGGTTCTGGGGCGCTAGGTGTTGCGATCGTTTTTCGGGGGCAAGCTCAGAATGCGCCGATTTGTCTCTATAATTATGATAAACAAGAATAAATAAGATGTGGCAGGAATTTTGCTAAATCATATTTGGAGCAATGAAACCCAACCGAAGGTATCCATTATGAAGAAGCAGTTTTTCACCAAATCAGGTTTTATCAGTATCACTTTGCTTGCAGCACTTCAGGCTGCGCCCGCCATTGTTAGCGCTGACGTCAGCTCAAATGTGAGCGCCAGCAGCAACTATCTGTTCCGGGGCGTCACCCAGACAGACGGGGCTGCGGCTGTCCAGGGAGGGTTGGATTATGAGCATGCGTCGGGCTTCTACGCCGGTGGCTGGGGTTCCAATGTCGATTTTGGTGACGGCACCAGCTATGAGCTTGATCTTTATGCCGGATTCTCCGGCTCTGTGGAAGAACTGGGTTATGACGTTGGGTACATTTA
>NZ_JAMZBE010000141.1:0-9170 GCF_024158645.1 Halomonas sp. 707B3 | reverse complement strand
CTCATCTTTCATGCGATCAAGCTCACGTAACCGTTCGTTAGCGCTGCGTAGCTCTTCACCGACACGAGCTAGTTCCTGGGACTTTTGCTCTAATTGGCGGTTGTATTCTAAGGCCTGGGAGGTGGTGTCTAAAATAGTGAGCACTGACTCTACATCTAATGCTTCACCACGTAAGACCGAGTTGATTAATACGCTGGCGGATGCGCTACCCAGGGAGCCAGCCAATGATTGTTCAGCACGAGTGATTAGTGCCTTAGACGCTGGCCGCTGATAAGCATCGGTCTCGGTAACAGGTTGTGCCGTTTGGGATGCAAAGACACGCTGAGTTGCCATACTTCCCAAATACCGAATTAACAGTGCATGGAGTGCGCCTTCGGTGGTTTCACCTTGCCAGAGTGAAGTGGTTTGCAGATTGGGGTGCATTGCCTCGGTAAATAGTGCGGCCTGAGTCTGCTCTAGTGGTGTAGGACGAGTGAATAATGATACGCCAATCAGTAAGCTAACATTAACTAGCATGCTCCAAAACAGTGAATGCGTATAAATATCCCATCCGCTTAGCCCCAGCAGCGCGTAAGGTGATAGCCAACTGATTTCCCAAGGGCCCTGGGTGATTAACGTCTCTTTCAGCCAGCCCGACTGTGCAAACCCCGGCAGCAGCAGCGTATAGAACCAGATAAAAAATCCAGCGAGCAGCCCTAACGTTGCCCCCTGGCGCGTTGCCCCGCGCCAGTAAAGCCCGATGAGCAGTGCAGGGGCAAACTGGGCCACTCCCGCAAAAGAGACCAGCCCGATGGTTACCAGGCTGTAGCTATCGCCGATCAGCGCATGGTAGAGATAGCCCATGAGTAGAATCAGCAAAATGGCGATGCGCCGAATGTTGAGTAGCCAGTCGGCAAGCCGGCCATGGCGCCCAATATAAAGGCGCTTTACTTTCAGCAGCAGAGGCATAATGAGCTGATTGCTGACCATGGTAGAGAGGGCAATCGTCTCAACAATGACCATGCCGGTGGCGGCTGAAAGACCACCGATAAAGACTAACAGCGGCAAACCTTCTAGCCCCGCAGAGAGGGGCAGCGTGAGCACGAAGCTATCGGGATCGCCCTCGCCAAGTAGCAGCCCGGCTAAGGCAATCGGGATGACAAACAGGTTAATCAACAGCAAATAGAGCGGGAATAGCCAGCTGGCGCGATGGAGGTGCTGCTCGTCAACATTCTCCACCACGAGAACCTGGAACTGCCGGGGTAGTGTAAAGAAGGCCAGAAATGCCAGCAGCAGCATACCCACCCAGCCCGTTGCGCCGCCAGGTACGTTTTCTAGGCGCATGCTATTGATTAATGCTGGTGTAGCAGCGACTTCGGCTAAGAGGGCGCCTGGCCCTGCAAACATGATGAACGTGACAAATACGCCCACTGCCAGAAAGGCGATCAGTTTCACCAGGGACTCTACGGCAATGGCAGCCACCATCCCTTCGTGGCGCTCGCTGGCATCTAAGTGACGGGTGCCAAAAAGAATAATAAACACCGCCAACACCATCGCTATCCAAAAAGAGCGGTCCATCCAGAAGCGTTCGTTCTCTAGCGTGATATCGGCACCCAGCGGGTAGTTCATCAGTACCGCATGACTCACCGTGATGGCTTTTAGCTGAAGTGCGATATAAGGGGTGATGGTGATGAGCGCCATGATGGCCACGAGCGCCCCTAAACGAGAGCTTTTGCCGTAGCGGGCGCTGATAAAGTCGGCAATCGAGGTGATGCGCTGCTGTGCGGCAATGCGCACCATTTTGCGTAGTGTAAAAGGGGCTAACAGCATCGCCAGTGTCGGCCCCAGGTAAATCAGTAGGAAGCTAGGGCCATACTGTGCTGCGCGGCCAACGCTGCCGTAAAACGTCCAGGCAGTACAGTAAACCGCGATAGAGAGGGCATAGACCGTAGGCGAGCCAATCAGCGAGCGCCCCTGTTCGGCGCGCCGGTCTCCCCAGGCGGCGACCATAAAGAGCAGGGCCAAATAGCAAAAGGCGGTACCAATCACTACCCAATCGCCGCGCATGGTCATGGTTCCTTGGGAGGCTCAACCAGCCAAGCGGTGAATCCAATGAGCGCTCCCCAAACGACAAATAGGTAGAGCGGTAGCCAACCCAGCAGGCCCGGTAAACGATCAACAATAAGCAGCATCGGTGGGCAAAACATAAACAGTGCCAGCAGGGCCAACGCGATGAGCCGTTCGCGCCTGCGGGAGGGAGCGCTGAAGGGGTTCATGGCGCGCTGGCATCCTCTTTATCAAAGGCATTTGCCTGCAGGGCAAGCAGCTCTTCCAGCGTATCAATGCCTCGGGCCTCGAGCCGTGGCAGCAGTGATAGCCATAGCTCTGCGGTAACGCGGGCATCACCTAACGCCGTGTGGCGAGTGCCCGGTGGAAAGTGGAGGTCATAGCGCTTGGCTAGCGTGTCTAAATCGTGACCATCCAATGCTTCATCGAGCGCTTTTGAAATAAGCAGTGTGTCTAAAACGGGAATATCAAAGGCAACGCCATGGTCGCTAATGGCCAGCATATCGAAAGCCGCATTATGGGCGAGCAGCACGGCCTCACCGACGTAATCACGAAACAGGTCAAGCACTGTTTCAAGGGGGGCAGCGCCCGCGACATCCGCATCGGTAATGCCGTGAATCACCGTACTGGCAGCAGGAATGGCGCGCTTCGGGTCCACGAAATGATCAAACGCATCATTCGCCAGTAAACGGCCATTGACGATCCGGCAGGCGCCCAGGCTAATCACCGTGTCTCCTCGGCGCAGCTCAAGGCCAGTAGTCTCCGTATCAAACGCCACGATATCTAGGCAGCGTAGAGCTCTGCTAGCCAGAGCCACGTCAGGCGCAGGGAGCTGGGCGATGCCAAAGTCATGGAATTCCGGGCGCGGAGGGGCGAGCTCACGAGGCGCTTGGGCTTGTGCAATCGTTGGTAGCGGCAGTCTTAGTCGTGCGTGGCGTTTATCCGCATCGGCAACACTCCAGATATCGGTCGCGTGCTGGCGCAGAATATCCGCGACTGAGGGGCTAAGCGGTAGCGTGGTCAGCGGGTGCTCGCGCCAAATGGTGAGCTCGCCTTCGGGGACGGGGGAGCCTTGCCAAATCAAGTCAACGTAAGCGCGTTTTGGGTTGAGCGTGACTTCACCTTCAAAACCGCTGCTGGGCAAGTGGCAGCGCAGGTGATCCACCAGAGAGTGGAATAGCTCAATCAGCGCGGGGGCGTCGCCTTTAAACCAAGCGGGCACGCCGATAGGGGTGATTAAGCGGTGGGCAGGGTCAAGGCGCTCATCCAGCGATTGCCAAAAATCGTTGGACCAAATGGGTCTTAAACGTTCGCCGTGGTACTGAAGATCGTCCAGCAGCGAGCCAATCTCCGCGACGTGCTTGTTTAATGCTTGGCTCTCATCGTGCACTACTTGCTCTAAACGTGCTCGTAGCTCAAGCGACGTTTCTGAGGGGGGAATTTGACGCAGCGCATCAGCGGCGCTGCTTAAGCTGGCGGAGTGCTGGCGAAGTGGCGGCAATAGATGATTAAGTTCGGCCCGCACGCCCATTTCGTTATTCCAGGTGGTGGTCGCATCGCTACAGGTCACCAGCGTTTCGCGTTCACTGCCGGGGACCCGGCGAATGACAACCTTTAACCAGCGCTGGTCACAGGGGGCGAGCATTTCCCGAGGCGAGCCGTCGTCGGGTAGTTGTGCTATGGCGTTGGCAAGGGTAGCTGTCGGCAGCAGGGCATCCAGACGTTTACCAAGCCCCAGGCCGGTATTACCCGCAAAGAAGTTTTCGGCAGCCTGATTAAACAACATCACCCGCCGGTGCCGGTCGCAAAGTAACAGCGGTGTTTCAAGCACCTGCAGCAACGTTTCAAGCTCTTGGCGTATACGCGATGCGCTACGCGCTCCTTCTGCATGGGCGGTGGCGAGTCGTGAGCGGTCGGCGCGCCAGCTGTGGCTGACGCGGCGAAGGTCTGGGCCAAGCCCTTTTAACCAGCCCTCTGCAGTGTGTTCGTCTTGGGCATCTGGGTTGGCTACCCAGCGTGCCAGCTGCGCTTGAAGGTGGCGAAGGGGTGTAAATAGCATGCGCTCCAGCAGCAGGCCCATTAAAAAAAGCGTGATGCCGCCTGAAAAACTGCCTAGCCATAGAGCCGCACGCGCCACGCCTGAAAGTGCCAGCTGGCTATCTAACCAAGCGGCAAAGAGCGCTCCCCCTACTAAGCTAACGCCGCTTAGCAGCAGCCACACGCCGACCAAGCGTTGGCGTTTAGGAAGGCCCTTGCGTGTCATGGTGCACGCTCGGCTAACAGGGCTTTGACCTTCTCTACAAGCTGTTGGGTAGAGAAAGGCTTGGTGACGTAGTCATCTGCGCCCAGCGCAAAGCCTTTTTCCCGCTCTACTTCACGGCCATGAGCCGTTAACATAATCACCGGTAAATGCCGTTCGGACTCTGAGCGGCGCAGCTGCTCCAGCACTTCAAAGCCACTGATGCCCGGCAAGCTGATGTCCAGTAACAACAGGTCGGGGGATGCATCGGCAATTCTCAGCAGCGCGGTTTCGCCATCGGGCGCTGTCGTCACCGTCAGCCCGGCATGGGACATGAGGAACTCAAGGGAGAGTAGGATATTGGGTTCATCATCGACCACTAATACGTTGGCCATTACGGTCTCCTCAGCGGCGTTAGATGAGCAGTGCGACTGCTAGCGATGGTTTAAGTGTATGTAGCGTACAGCATTCGGCCAAGACGACCTTGGCCGAATGCTGTGTATGAAGAGAACCTTTCACCGGTAGGCAGGATGGTGCGCGTTTTATTGTTATCGGCTTATGAAGCGGTTAGCCACCGTTATTGGGCTAACAGCTTAATGGCTGAAGTGAACGAGGTAGCCTGGACGTTGCTAAGCTTGCCTCCTCGCCACTTCTCCTGGCGCATTCGTGGCAACCCGTTGAGCTGGTGGTTAAAAGAGTACGAGCGGTTAAATCAGCCCTACGATGTAGTGCTGGCAACGTCTATGGTAGATATCGCCACCTTAGTGGGGCTGTTTCCCCATCTGGGGCGAGCAAGAAAGATCGTCTATTTTCACGAAAATCAGTTTGCCTACCCAGAATCCAGCGAGCAGATGCCCCAGGTAGAAGCCAAAATGGTCAACTTGTATGCGGCACTGGCGGCAGATGTGCTGGTGTTCAATACGGCCTATAACCGGGACTCTTTTTTTGATGGTGCGCGGCGTTTTTTAAAGAAAATGCCGGAAAATCTACCCGCGGCTAAACCGCTAGAACGGCTACGCCAAAGTGCTCGCGTGGTGCCCGTGCCCATCGCGCCTGCTAACTGTGCCGCCGCTGGTAACTCAAACCCGCAGCGGCTGATTTGGAATCACCGTTGGGAGTATGACAAAAACCCGGAGGACTTCTTCGCGGTGCTGTTCAAGCTAAGCGAGCAGCAGGTGCCCTTTGAGTTGGCGGTGCTTGGCCAGCAGTTTCGCGACGTGCCGCCGGTATTTGCCGAGGCGCAGGTGCGCCTGGCTGAGCATATTATCTGCTGGGGGCCGCAGCCAGAGGCGGAGTACCGCGCGCTGCTCAACGGTGGCGGTATTGTGGTGTCAACCACTTGGCATGAGTTTCAGGGGCTGGCGATCATGGAGGCTGCCCAGCGAGGAGCCACGCCGCTGGTACCGGATAGGCTCTGCTTTCCTGAACTTTATCCCGCCCAATATCGCTACGATGGTACACAAGAGGGGCTCTATCAGCGCTTGAAAGCGTGGCTGTTAGACCCCGGTAGCCAGCCCGCGCAGATGGATACTCAGCCATGGCAGTGGCCGCGCTGGCGAGAAACGTATCGTCAGCTGCTGGTGGAGGGGGCAACTAATGACCTGCTCGGCATAGAGTGATCCTGGCGTTGGCGTGCCGTTAGGCAAGCTCGGTCTTTTCTTTATAGTCGCATAGATCTTCGATGATGCAGCTACCGCAGCGGGGTTTACGCGCAATGCAGGTGTAGCGCCCGTGTAAAATCAGCCAGTGGTGGGCATCTTGTTTAAAGGCGCTGGGAACGTGGCGCAACAGCTTCTGCTCGACTTCCACCACGTCTTTACCTTTGGCGATACCGGTACGGTTCGAAACGCGAAAAATATGCGTATCCACCGCGATAGTAGGCTGGCCAAAGGCGGTGTTTAAAATCACATTGGCGGTTTTACGCCCGACACCGGGCAGCGCTTCCAAGGCTTGACGGGTGTTGGGAACCTCGCCGCCGTGCTGATTGACCAGCAGGTGGCAGGTCTTCATTAAATTTTCTGCCTTGGTGTTAAACAGGCCAATGGTTTTAATGTGCTGCTTTAGGCCATCAATACCCAGCTCAATGATCGCCTCAGGGGTATTCGCGACCGGATAAAGCTTGGCCGTGGCTTTATTCACGCCCACATCCGTTGCTTGGGCGGAGAGCAGTACCGCTGCCAATAGCTCAAAGGGCGTGCTCCAGTTGAGCTCGGTGGTGGGGTGTGGGTTTTCCGCCTGGAGGCGCGCAAATATCTCATGACGCTTTTGAGCATTCATGGCGTGTTCTCTTGGTTATTGAATGGTGCTTATTTAATGGTGCCGGTTACCCGCACACGACGCTCGGCTCGCGGTGCGACGTTGACGGGCTGAGCGCGGGCGGCGCGACGCTGATCCAGCACGTTTTTCAGCGCGATCAAAAGCCCTGCCACGAAGAACGCGCCGGGGGGCAGGATGAAAAAGAGAAACTGGTAATCCGCCACCAGGGTGATCTGCCAGTGAGCGGCAACCGGCCCAAACAGAAGCGCCATGTCGCTAAACAGCGTCCCTTGGCCCACCAACTCGCGGATTGCGCCCATCAGCACTAATACCGCACCAAAGCCCAGCCCCATCATCAGCCCATCGACTGCCGCAGGCAGCACGGGCTGGCGGGAGGCAAACGCATCCGCCCGGCCCAAAATGGCGCAGTTAGTCACGATGAGTGGGATGAAAATCCCCAATATTTGATAGAGCGAGTAAGCAAACGCGGCCATGAGCAGCTCAGCGCAGGTCACAAAAGCGGCAATCACCATCACAAACGCGGGGAGCCGCACGGCGCTAGGCACCTGGTGGCGAATGAGCGAGGTTGTTGTGCTGGAGCCTACCAAGACCAGCAGAGTGGCCAGCGCCAAGCCTAGCGCATTCACCACCGTGGCGCTGACCGCCAGCAGCGGGCAAAGCCCCAGTAGCTGCACCAGCGCCGGGTTATTTGACCAAAGCCCTTCTCGGGCAAGCTGTGTCCACTGGCTCATGGTGTGGGCTCCTGCTGAGCGAGTTCGCGCTGATAGTAGCGCATCGCATCGTGTACGGCATTGATGACGGCCCGTGGGGTAATCGTTGCGCCGGTAAAGCTGTCGAATTCGCCGCCCTCTTTGCTCACGGCCCAGCCGCTTGGGGGCAGGCTCTCAAGGCTTAGGCCGTTGAATGATGTGATCCAGGCGCTGCGTGACCGCTCGATATCATCGCCAAGACCTGGCGTCTCTTGGTGGTGAGTCACCCGCACCCCGGTGAGTTGCCCGCTTTGGTTGATGGCAACTAGCAGGCGAATTTCACCGTTATACCCTTGGCGTGTCACGACCGGCAGAATAGTCGCGGTGCTGCTGCCTTGCTGCACCCGCCAGCCCTCTTGTGGTGTTCGATGGCCCAGCGGCGCTGGGTCGGGTAGCGAAAACGCGCTCTCTAATACGACCTGAACCGGCACCGAGGCCAGTGAAGCGGGCAGCACCTCCTGCAACTGACGATGCTGATAAGCAAGCTGGTGCTCGGCAATACGCTCCGCGGTCACGGCGCGGGTGAGGGCGACGCTGCCGGCAGTGACCAAGGCAAACAGGCCAAGGGCCAGCGCGCCACGCAGCATAGCGTGTTGAGTGGTCATGGCGCGCTCTTCCTTTCATCAGCCCGAGCAGTAGCTTGACCGACCGGGCGTGGCACGCTGACCATGTCCAGCAGCGGCACGCAGAGATTCATCAGCAGCACGGCAAAGGCGACGGCATCCGGGTAGCCGCCTAAATTACGAATCAGGATGACCAGCACGCCAATCCCCGCACCGTATAACAGCTTCCCCTGACGACTAGTGGCCGCTGAGACCGGGTCGGTGGCAATAAAGAAGGCACCAAACAGCGTCGCCCCGGTGAGCAGATGAAACAGCGGTGAGCCAAAGTGGCTAGTGTCGCTGGCATAAAACAGCGCTGAGAGCAGCATCATACTGCCCAGCATAGCGACCGGAATATGCCAGCTGATCAGTCGTTTGACGATCAACACCACGCCCCCTGCCAGCCATGCCAGCGCGATATTACGCCAAGCATTCAGCGTTCCTTCAGGGAGCGGCGACGATGCCCAGAACTCGCTGGCGAGCACGGCGTCGCCTTTATGTTTGAAGGCATCTAAGGGTGTGGCTCCGCTCAGGCCATCGAGCGCTGACGTGGGTAGTGTTCCCATTATTTGTGGCCAGAGGGAGTCGGGCCAAAGCGGTTGGGGCGGTGCCCAGAGCGTCATATGGGTGGGAAACGACACCAGCAGCAGCGCATAGCCCACCATCGCAGGGTTGAACGGATTGTGGCCCAAGCCGCCATAGAGCTGCTTCGCGACGACGACGGCGGCGATCACCCCAACGCCAATTAGCCACCAGGGGCTCGCAGGTGGCAACGAGGCGCCTAGCAACACGCCAGTGAGCAGGGCGCTGGAGTCGTTGAGCGTCGGCCAAATGGGGCGGTGGCGCAGGCGCAGAATGAGCGCTTCAGCGGCGACGGCCCAAAGCGCCGCGATCAGTACGTTGCTGAGTACCCCTAGGCCAAAATAGAGCGTCATCACCGCAAGGCCCGGAAGCGTGGCGGCGATGACCCAGCGCATCACATGGGCTGTTGATGGTGCTTTACCCAGCTGGGGGGCGTGCATCATGCTCATGGCGCTTCCTTCTGTTCACTGGCGGCGCGAGCTTCGGCCAATCGTGCTTCTGCCGCTTTTAGATTTTCTTGGGCAGTGGCGAGCTGGGTCTCCAAATCGTCGTGGCGCTGCTGCGGGTCTTGAGCGGCGGCCCGTGCCAACACTTTCTCCGCTTTTCGTACGGCGGCTTTGGCGGCCGTTTGAGCGATGCGCAGGCTGCGAAGGTCTGCCACGGGAACAGCTTGAG
>NZ_JAMZBE010000140.1:0-9380 GCF_024158645.1 Halomonas sp. 707B3 | reverse complement strand
GGTGGTTGATCTCGGCGGGGAGTTGGGTAATTACCTCCGGTGGCTCGCTGGCTTGGGTTTGGCCCTCTTCGTAGTCAAAACGCACCAGGGCATCTTGGTTGGCCACGTAGAGGTTGTTATCCACCAGCGCGAGGCCGTAAGGGGCGTTGAGGTCGTCGGAGAAGGTGGTTTGCTCTTCATAGCGACCGTCGCCGTCGGCATCGCGCAGCAGAGTCAGGCGATTACCGCTCTGCACCGAGGTGGTGCCCTGGGATTTAATCAGCCCGGCAATAAAGTCCTTCGGTTTGAGCTGCGGCGCGCTGCCGCCACTGCCTTCTGCCACCAAAATATCGCCGTTGGGCAGGACCAAAGTTTGGCGGGGGATCTGCAGGTCGGTGGCAATGGCGGTAATCGTGTAGCCCTCCGGCACGCTGGGTAGGGTGTCGCCCCACTCGGCGGGTTCGGGCACGCTCATATCCGGCAGCAGGCCACGGGAAGGCTCGGGCAGCGTGGGGTTGGGGCCGTAGCGCGTTATTTCTTGGGCGCTGGCGCTGCCTGCCGCCAATAGCAGGCAGAGCGGCGCGGCGTAAAGGCGAGGGTGTTTGATGGCATCCTTCATGGTTTGCCTCCGTGGCCGAAGCGGGAAAAACCGACCCAAACGGCGGTGCCCGCAAAGATGGTGACCACCAGGGAGAGCGCAAAACCAATCGGCATCATGCCCCAGGCATCCCGTGCGTGTATCAGGGCGTTCACAAAGCCGAGTACCCAGGTCAGTAGCAGTAGCGCTGGGTAGATCAGCAGCATAATGCTGCGCGGTTGGGCACGGAAGTAGCTAATCAGCGCGCTGATCAGCGCTAGCCCGGCAAACACTAGCCCGCCTGCGTTGAGCCAGGAGGCGAAGGTCGCCCACTGTATTTGGTAGCTGTTGGAGTAGGCGTAGTCGCTGAGCGTTGCGCCTAGAAACAGCGGTAGGCACCCCACCAGAAAAACCGCATGGAAGAGGGGCAGTCCACGTTGATAGGTATGCGTGTGGGTGGCTGTCACGGCATGCTCCTTATGCTGATCTAGCGAATGGCCATGCTTGGCTAATGGGATGATGTGCGTTCCGCCAAGCAACGGCCTCCTGTGTTGCCTACCCAGTGTAGGTCAGTGGCCGAGTTTTACCCAAAGCGAAGCAAGCGGCGCTTAGCGTTCTCACGGGCCGTGGGCATACTGCGCGGGGAGCCGCTCGGCTAAAAAATCCATGAACAGCCGTGTACGCTGAGACAGGGTGGCTTGCCGGTAGTAAACCGCGTTAATCGGCTGCGTGACGAGCTCGGTGTGGTCGGGCAGTACCTCTACCAAGGTGCGGTTTTGCCGGGGCGCGCGGGTCATGAAGTCCGCCAAACACACGATTCCTTCACCCTTGAGTGCGAGCTCCAGCAGCGTGCTGCCGCTGGAGGCAGCGAGGGTGGGCGTGATATGTAAGCGCTTACCATCGGCGCAGATCAGCGGCCAGTGGTTCAAGTGGTCGAGCTGGCTAAAACCGAGCAGGCTATGGCGGCAAAGCTCCTCTACCTGCTGCGGCGTGCCGTGGCGGGCTAAATAGGCGGGGCTAGCCAGCACCCGCAGTGCGCTATGGCCAAGGGGGCGGGCGTGAAGGGAGGAGTCCTCCAATGCGCCAATGCGAATGGCTAGATCTACCCGCTGCTCCAGCAAATCCACAAAGCGGTCATGGGTATCCAGCTCTAGGGTAATGCCAGGGTAGCGGGCGCGGAATTCGCCAATCACCGGCACAATCACGAACTGCATAAAACTGGGAGCGGCGTTAACCCGCAGCCGACCCTGGGGCTGGTCGTGACGGTCGAGCAGGGCCTCTTCGGCCTCTTCCACGGCGGCGATGATGCATCGGCAGTGGGCTAGAAAGGTGTCCCCCTCTTCGGTCAGTTCCAAACGGCGGGTCGTGCGGCGCAGCAGCGTCGTGCCGAGCTTCTGCTCCAGGCGGTTCAGCGCACGGCTGACGCCGGAAACGGTAATGCCCAACCGCTCGGCGGCGGCGGTGATCGAGCCGCAATCCACGACGGTAATAAACGCTTGCTGCTCTTCCAAGGTGCTTTTCATAGGTGGCTTGGGGGTGCGCCATGACTAAACAATTATTGATATTAGCGCAAAAGTATCTTGCCGACTCCTTGGTTTTTCTCGGCTGCTTTGCACTGCACAATAGCCGCCACTTAATGCCCTGCCCACCCTTGATAAGCGGGGCGGTCACGATAGACGGTGAGGTTTAAGCAATGAAGATACTGTTGATCAATGGTGGTAAGGCGTTTGCCCACTCTGGCGGTGAACTCAACAATACCCTGCATGCCGTGGCGGTGGATACGCTGAAAGAGCTAGGCCATGAAGTGCGCGAAACGGTTATCGAGCAGGGCTATGAGGTTGCCACCGAAGTGCAAAACTTCCTCTGGGCGGACAGCATTGTGTATCAAATGCCCGGCTGGTGGATGGGCACCCCCTGGACCGTAAAGCGCTACATTGATGAAGTCTTCACTGAAGGTCATGGCTCTCTGTACGCCAGCGATGGCCGCTCTCGCCAAGACCCGACCAAGCAGTATGGCAGCGGTGGCTTACTGCAAGGCCGCCATTACATGCTGTCGCTGACCTGGAACGCGCCGATTGAAGCGTTCGACGAGCCGGATAACTTCTTTGAAGGCCGTGGGGTGGATGGCGTTTACTTCCCGTTCCACAAGTCTCAGGAGTTTATTGGCCTTGCGGCTCAGCCGACCTTTATTGCCAATGATGTGATGAAGGTGCCGAATGTAGAGCGTGATAAAGCCGCTTACCGTACACACCTGCGCCGTGTGTTTGGTTAATTCGCCACGCTGCTAAAGCATTCACACACGCATCAACACAAGCGCCCACCGACGTCGGTGGGCGTTTTTTTGTGCCACGCTTAGCGCTCTCGGCTCAGGCTTTACACGGTGAATGAGCCGGTAGACGCAGGCAGAAAGATACGCCCTGATTTTTTCAAGTGAGGCGGAAGCCATGGCATCCACTCGCCGAAACAGCGCTTTTACCCGGGCGGAAAGCTCTGCCACGCTGAATGGCTTCGTGAGATAGTTGTCTGCTTCCATTTCCAGCCTCAGCACTCTGTCCAGCTCGGCCACGTGCATACGAACCAGCTCGCCGATACCTGGGTTGTCCTCGATGATCAGTACGTTTCGCGTCATAGCTTCCTGGCTCTCGAAAGGGGCGTTACTCTTTCATGCTGTCGGTGGAGTCCATGTGATCGCTCTCCATGCTCATGTCGTCCATGGAGTGGCTCATGCCATCGGATTGCATATTGTCTTGCATCATGCCGCCATCGTTTTTCATCTCTTCTGCATGGCTGACCATTGCCATCAGGCTGAATAGGCATAATGCTGCCAGAGTAGTGAACTTGTTCATGTGCTTAACTCTCCGAGAGAAGACCTGCCGGGTTGGTAGGCTCACTGTTAGTCTCGGAGTTCCTCGTCACGGGAACATCACAGGGTGTTAAAGAGTTTATCTCGCAAGTTTAACGAATGTATAACGCAGCGCTGCGAATACCGGTAGATACAACGACTGTGCATAAAAACTGTGCATAAGGAACCTCTGTGACCACGAACCGCCGTGAACTCGTCTCGCTGATTGAGCAAGGGGCGATGGCCCCTGAGCAGGTAGCCAAGGCCGTGAGCGTGGCAGGCCTGCATCCTGCGCCTCACGCCTGGGCGGCACTGCTCGATAGGCTGCTGCTGTGGCTAGGCGGCTTAGCACTGGCCTTTGCGGTGCTGTTTTTCGTGGCGTACCACTGGGTGGCGATGGGCCACTGGCTGCGCTTTGGCTTGGTGCAAGCGGCGCTATTGGTGGCCATTGGGGCAGCGGTTTGGTGGCCAGCCAGCCGCCGGGTGGTTCAGGTCGCGCTGACCGCTGCCTTTGTGCTGCTGGGCGTTCTGCTGGCGCTAGTAGGGCAGGTATACCAAACCGGCGCAGACCCGTGGCAGCTCTTTTTCGCCTGGGCCCTCTTGGGGCTGCCGTGGGTATGGGCGGCGCGTTTTAGCCCGCTTTGGCTGGTATGGCTGGGCGTGGGGAATCTGGCGATTTGGCTGCATGCCAGCGTATGGGGCTGGGGAGTGAATGGCCGCTTTCTCGCCGGGGAGTCGGGCTTATGGGGGCTTTGGGCAGCCAACGTAGCGGCGCAAGCAGTGTGGGAGTGGGGCGCCCAGCGACGAGGCTGGCCAGGGCGCTGGGCAATACGCACGCTGGCGCTGGGCAGTGGCCTACCCATCACGCTGCTCATGATGAGTTGGGTGGCTGGGTTCACCTTTGGCGTCACGCCAAGCGCGTTGCTTTACCCCGTTTGGTTGGCTGCGCTTTATGGCGTTTACCGTTGGTGGCGGTTGGATCTGTTTATGCTGGCCGGTGGCTGCGTATCGGTTATCGCCGTGCTGACGCTTTGTATGGCTCGCATGGTGATGTGGGAGGGGCAAGGCGATCCAGGCGGACTGCTGATCGTTGCCGTGACGGTATTTGCGCTAGGAGCGGCAGCCGTAGCGTGGCTAAAACGCCTACAGCGTGAGGCTATCCAATGAGCCAACAATATTCACCGTTGAAGCAAGCACTCGCGCAAGCGGGAGTGGTTCTGAATGAGCGGGCCACTGCCACGCATTCTATGCCCTGGTTCGTGCGCGGCGTTCAAGCGCTATCGGGCTGGCTGGCCGCGCTGTTTTTGTTGGGGTTTATCGCCACCGGCGTAGTGTGGGTGCTGGAAAGCCCGCTCGCGGCACTCCTGGTCGGCGGATTGATGGTACTAGGCGCGTATGCGCTGCTGCGACGCTCACCCGGCAGCGATGTGATGGAGCATATGGCGCTTGCGTTTAGCTTGGTGGGGCAGCTGTTGATCGCGTGGCCGCTAGCGGATGCGCTTAGCTTTTCTGTGGGCTTGGGCTGGGCACTGGTGATCATGCAAATGGCCGTGGCATGGGGGATGCCAAGTCGCCTTCACCGCTTTGTGGCCGTCGTGTTGGCGTGCCTTGCTTTGGAGTTTTCGCTTGCCGCCAGTGGGTTGACGCAGGTGGCGAGTGGCTTTGTGGTATTAGCGCTGGTGGGGCTGTGGTTGAACGAGTTTCGCTGGCCGGAGCGCCTGAGTGATATGCATGCCTGGGGCGTGGGCCTGTTAGTGGGCGTGCTTATGCTGCAAGGCGTTGCCCATGCGGGGCAGGCGCTATGGTTAGGCCACTTTGTTGAAATTGATGCGATTTCCCCGATGCTCAGCCGCAGCATCAGCACGGCGTTGGCAGGCGTGGCGCTGTTATGGGTGGTACATACGGCGCTGAGCCGCCACTCGACCTCAAGCAGTATGAGGTGGGCGGCGTATGGTGCTGCCTTGCTGGTGGCGGTGCTCTCTTATTTTGCGCCTGGGCTGAGTAGCGGCATCGCGGTGCTGCTGCTGGGCGTTGCGATTAGCCATCGGGTGTTAATGGCCAGCGGCATACTTCTTCTACTAGCGGCGGTCAGCGCCTATTACTACTGGTTAGATATCTCGCTACTTCATAAGGCAGCGCTGCTGTGTGTGCTGGGCTTCGCGCTGTTAGCGCTGCATTGGGGGTTGCAACGCTGGCGCTTAGCGACAACAAAAGGAGGTGAACACCATGGCCGCTAGCGTTAGGCGTTTTCGATGGGTGGTGATGCTGGCCACGCTGGCGGTGTTGGTCGTGGTCAACAACGCCATTTGGCAGAAGGAGCGACATATCGAGGAAGGGGAGGTGGTTTACCTGGAACTGGCCCCGGTCGACCCCCGCTCCCTAATGCAGGGCGACTATATGGCGCTAAACTTTGCCCTGGCGCACCGCCTGCAAAGCGAGCTATATCAGCGCGCTGAAAATCTCCCAACCTCTATGAACGGTGACGTGGTCGTCCGTGTCGATAGCGCTCGAGTTGCTCACTTCCAGCGAATAGACGATGGCACACCGCTAGACGCGGATGAGCGGCGCTTAAAGTTTCGCCTGCGCCATGGGCAGGCGCGCTTTGCCACCAACGCCTTCTTCTTTCAGGAGGGCCACGCCAAGCGCTATGAAGCGGCCCATTACGGCGAGTTTCGCGTCAATAAAGAGGGCGAGTTGTTGCTCACCGCGCTGTATGACGACGCGTTTAACCGCTTAGGCAATTTGGAAAACGGAGTGAAAAACTAAGCTGTCATTTCTTGCCTCCTCCATACGCCAACAAGCGCTAGAGCCGCTATTGCTTGCCGGATAAGGTAACGTGGTCTGTACTTTGACCAACCATCGACACGGATAGCCCTCTGATTTAAGTGGGCGGGCGGCACAAGCCGTTGGTTGATGGCGGGTATTGGCTCACTTTTACTGAATAAGGCAAGTATGAAAAATTACAGCTCGTGGCCCGTTTGGGGTGTGCTGGTTGTCACGCTACTGTTCTCTAGCGTTGGCATGGCGCAAACGCAAGGCGATGAGAGCGAGGACCCGCGTTGGTTCACCATGGATGCGATCAACGCAGGGTTGGATGAGGTGCCTGAAGAGGCGAAACGTATGTCGCCCCGGGAGACCATCCGCAGCTTTTTGAATTTCACCGACGATGAAAATTACGCCGATGCGGCGCATTTGTTGAATCTGGCAGATATCGACCCTAGCGAGCAGCCCGCGCGGGGTACGGAGCTAGCCAAGCAACTGGCAGAGGTATTACGACGAGGTGAGTGGCTGAACGCCTCTAACCTGCCGGGTCGCCAAGATGCCGCCATTGAAGATCCTTCTGGCCAAAATCCTTTGGCTGGTGAGCCACGGCGCAACATTGAGTTGGCCGCGTTGCAAATAGAAGGGCAGGCCTACGATGTGCGGCTAGGGCGCTATCGGGTAGGCGAAGAAGACCCCATATGGCTCATTATGCCGGAGAGCGTCTCGTCGATTCCTGCGCTGTATGAAGAGTACGGACCCTCCATGCTAGAGAGCTACATTCCCGAGCAGCTCAAAGCGTCGTTTGGCGTGCTGAAGGTCTGGGAGTGGCTGGCGATCCCTATTTTTCTGATCACGATTGGCGTCACGGGTATCGCTACTTACTATTTGGTAGGCCTTATTGCGCGCATTCTGCCTCCCGGTATTTCCACCATTTTTGCTGATCAAATCGGCGTACCGGTAGCGATGATTGTGATGTCGTTGGTCACCCAGATGCTGCTGGATTACGTTGTGTCGTTTTCAGCGGTAGCGACCACGACGTTTAGGGTGCTACTGATTAGTATCATGGCGTGGGGCGCAGGCACCATTGCGCTACGGCTGGTCGATACCATCATGCTGCGCATGACCCGCCGCTTGGTGGGGGAAATCGACGATACCAAACCCAAAGACAAACGCCGGCTGCTGACCTCACTCTACGCCCTGCGCCGGGTGATTATTTTAATCACCGTGGTGGCGGTTTCGGTGTATGTGCTGGGGCAAATCCAGCTGTTTGAATCCCTGGGGCTTTCCATTCTGGCCTCGGCCAGTGTGCTGGCGGTGCTGGTGGGCATCGCGGGGCAGACGGTGCTGGGTAATATCCTGTCATCGTTTCAGCTCTCGCTGGCCAAACCCATCCGCATTGGCGATTTGGTGATCTTTGAAGGACAGTGGTGCTATGTGGAAGGGATTTTCTACACCTTCATCCGCCTACGCTCCTGGGATGAGCGGCGGGTAATTGTGCCGGTCACCTACTTTACCTCCAAGCCGTTTGAAAACCTCTCGGTGAAGAGCACCAAAATGTATCGCTTTATGGAGTTAACCCTGCACCTAAGCGCGGATATCTCCCAGGTGCGCGAGAAGTTTTTAGACTTCGCCAAGGAGGAGGATAGCGTGATAGAGCATCATAAGCTGCTCTGCTACGTCACCGGTCAAACTGCCCACGCGCAAACGGTCACCTGCTACTTAATGACTTCCGACCCAATGGCAGGCTGGACCGCTGAGATGAACGTGCGTGAGAAGTTAATGGCCTATATCCGCGACGAACACCCGGAATGGTGGCCCCGCGACGTGGTGGTGATTAGCCACCATGATATTGCGCGTGGTGAGCATGCCAGACAATCAAGCGGCCAACAGAAAGGTGCGACTGGACAAACCGGTGAGTCAAACGACTCAAATGACGCACCGGACGGCAGCGCTGAGTAAGTTCACCAGAAAGGGCAGCGGCTAGGCCGCTGCCCTGTTTACTAAGGTGATAGACGGACGTCGGCCGCCAACTGCGCTTCGGCAAGCCGTTTCGCGCCAGCAAAGTCTGCTTTTCCTGACCCTAAACGAGGTATCTCTTCCACGGTGAGCCAGTCGCTGGGAATCATTAACGCGGGCGTGCCGTGGCTGCGTAGGGCGGTTTTGAGCGTTTTGGCGTCTAGCGGTGCTTCGCGCAGTAGGACGATACGTTCACCTTTGTTTGCATCGGGCAGGCTGACGGCCATCAGCGGTATGTCGGGGTCGTCGACGACCGCTCTGACCGCGGCTTCGACGGCGCTGAGGCTGATCATTTCGCCGCCGATTTTGGCAAAACGGGCGTAGCGGTCGATCAGTGTTAAAAAGCCATCTTCATCAATAAACCCTTTATCGCCGGTAACGTACCAGCGCTGGCCGTCGAAGCTTTTGAGGGCCTGTTCGGTGCGCTGGGGGTCGTTGAGATAGCCCTGCATCACCTGCGGCCCGCTAATCACAATCATGCCTGGCTCGTTGGTGGGTAGCTCCTCGAAGCGCTCAGGGTCGACGACCTTAATGCTGGTGCCGGGGAGCGGCATACCCACGGTGCCGGGCTTATTGCCTTTTTGAACCTGCTGGTAGTGAACGCCGACGGCGTCGGGTAGGTTAACGGCTGCCACTGGAGCGGTTTCTGTCGCGCCGTAGCCTTCATAAATTGCCTTATTGAATTTGTGCGCAAACCCTTCACGTACGCTGTCATCCAGTTTCTCGGCACCAGCCACCACAACACGCAGGCTTTCCAGCATGGCGGGCTGTACCTTTGGGCTGCGGTTGAACAGGCGCAGCATGCTGGAGGTTCCGAACATAATGGTGGCTTTATGCTTGGCGACCGCGTTGGCGACGCCTGGGGCATCGGTGGGGTCGGCGTGACTGACCAGCGGCAGCCCTTCGATCAATGGCAGTAGCTGGGTGACGGTAAAACCGAACGCATGAAAGAGCGGCAGCGAGGCCATGACCACATCGTCGTGCTGAGTATTGAGCACATCGGAGGTCTGTTTGATATTGGCCATCAGGTTGCGGTGGCTCAGCATCACACCCTTGGGCTGCCCTTCGCTGCCGCTGGAGAACAGAATGGCCGCCGTGGCGTCCGCATTCCGTCCATAGCAGAACAGCGCTTGTAACAACCAAGCGGGCAGCAGGCGCACGGCAAGAAACGTACTGATGCGCTCAAACCGGGAGATCCCCGCC
>NZ_JAMZBE010000139.1:0-9672 GCF_024158645.1 Halomonas sp. 707B3 | reverse complement strand
GGTCGTGGACAACGTCCAGTTTCGGGATGGAGAGCAGGTGGATGATCAAACTGGCAGAGACGCCGCCTGATGGTCATACACCAGATTTGACAATAACTCCTCTGCACTAGGCTGTACATGAAGCCGCGACCTTTGGCCTTTTTGTAGATCTCATTGAGATAAACAGCGTTTACGACCTCTTCTGAAACCGCAAAGCCCGAGAAGGCGCGGATAATCACCATCGAAGCAGCTCCCATGGCGACACCTGATAGCCCAGAACTCATTGCCCCGCCAATGACCAGTAAAATCAGCGTTTTCTTACGACCATAACGATCGAGCATAAAGCCGACGACCAGAGAAACTAAGAATACGCCTATCGTTGCAAAGGTATTGATAGCCGTAGCTTTAGCAGCACTCCAACCAAAATCCTCTGCAATGACAGGAAGTAATGTTCCAAACAGGGTGTAGTCGTAAACCGACGCTACCCAGGCAATAAAACAGACCAGCGATGCATAACCAATCTGCTTTTTGGTGATGACTGCATTCCAAGGTTCGTCAGCGTGCTGACTTGCCTCGGTAGTCGTACTTGAGTTTGGTTCGGCCATCGACTTCACCCTCTTTTCAATTATCGTTTTTAGTATTAACAATGCTTATCGGCATTAGCTGCGCGGGGTGCGCTTAGCAAAGTCATCAGCAATCTCATCGAAAGTGCAGAAGCGCACACCCTCATGGCTCTGCATATATTCAATCAGTCGCTCAAGCATCATCAGCACTTGAGGGCGGCCCGATACATCTGGGTGAATGGTCATGGTAAACACCGCGTAATCGTTCTCGCGGTAGACCCAATCAAACTGGTCTTGCCACATTTCACCTAGGTGGCGTGGGCTAACAAAACCATGGCTGTTAGGCGACTTTTTGATGAACATCATTGGCGGGAGGTCATCGAGATACCAGTTGGCAGGAATCTCGATCAAATCGGTTTCCTTGCCGCGGACCAACGGCTTCATCCACTCCTTCGCATCCTTGGAGTAATCAATTTTGGTCCACGAGTCGCCGACGCGTACGTAATAAGGATGGAAGTCATTGTGCATTAAGCTGTGGTCATACTTGATGCCACGCTCAAGTAAAAGCTCATTGGTGACCGGACTAAACTCCCACCACGGGGCCACATAACCTGTCGGTCGCTTACCAGATAGCTTGGTGACTAGATCGATGTTGTAGTCGAGCACGTCCCGCTCTTGCTCACGCGTCATCGCAATAGGGTTTTCGTGGCTATAGCCATGAACGCCAACTTCGTGACCGGCATCAACGACGGCTTTCATCTGCTCCGGAAAGGTTTCAATGCTGTGGCCGGGAATGAACCAGGTCGTCTTCAGGTTGTAGCGTTCAAACAGTTTAAGCAGGCGCGGTGCACCAACTTCACCAGCAAACAAGCCGCGGGAAATATCGTCGGGCGAATCCTCACCACCGTACGATCCCAGCCAGCCAGCGACGGCATCAACGTCAACACCAAATGCGCAGAGAATCTCTTTTTTAGCCATTTTGAACACCTCGTTATTAATACTTGGTCATGGTGTGCTTGCAGCAGGCGAATGATCACTATCACCAAACGCCACAAATTGAAGACTGGACACAACAGTCATTTTTGTCAATGAAGTATTATCGACACCCAAAAATGCTCAATGCATCGTTTCAAACCGCACCAAAAAGGCAAAAAATCGCTAAAAAGACCGAAAATAAGGCTATAATCTCGATAAATTCATGAATTTTGACAGTAAAAAACTAGACTGCATGGTGCAGCACATTTTTGAAGGAGAGCTGAAAACTACGTAAACGCCCCAAAATTGGGCATTTTTTTGACTTTTAAATCCAGGTTACATTTAAGAAGAGAACCCAAAGCGCTAGAAACTGCCCTTATCGCAAGTATCTAGCCGCTTTAACAGGACAACAGGGGCGTTCAAAGGGAGCGGCTCAAGAAATTTTGAGCAGGTAAGGCGGGAGGTCTGGCTCTGGAAAAACTGACAATACCTTTAGCCGGCGCCGGGTACGCTCGGCAGCCGCCTGGAGATGCGCTTGTAAACTTGAAGCGGCAGCATCGAAAGCACCAAACAATAGATGATCAAGCACCAACTGATGCTCCCTCAAAAGGGGCTCGTTCGGGGGTACACCGACCGTCTGAAAAAACATGCGGTTTACGATGACCGGCAGCTGGCTCTGAGCAATCATCTCGCAAGCCTTGCGGTTTCGGTAATGACGCAGGCATCGCTGATGCAAATCTTGCTCAAGCCGAGTGATCGACTCTGCATTCTGTAGTTCAGGATGGTCAATCAAGCGCTGAGTGCTTACTTTCATCGCCTCTAGTTCAGCTTTATCCAGCAGAGGGCCTGAAGCCCTAAGAGCCGCCGGTTCAAGCAGCGCACGAATTTCGAAATCTTCAGCCACTGCCTGAGCTGTAAGCGGCCCCGCCAACCAGTGCGAGTAATTATCTTTTTCTACCAGCCTTTGGTTACGAAGGCGACCTAACACTTGCCTGGCAACGGTACGACTGACGCCATAATATTCACTAAGCGTCGTCTCAACGATGCGAAAGTGACCAAAGGCTAAGCATGTGGCAACAGCCTCCTCCACCTCGACGTATATGCGGTCAGAGATCGGGCGAGCATCGATCTGGGACTTGTAGTCAGCGGCTAGTCCCAGCATTTCCGGCGTCAACGCCTGACGCTCCGGCGTTACCGTTTCAGGCTCCGGAGTCGCCAAAAAACCGCGCCCCTCAAAGCGACTGATCAACCCTTCTTGATGCAGCAGCTCAAGCGCCTTGCGCACTGGCCCACGACTGGTTCCATACATTCTCGCCAGCGGCCCCTCAAGCAGCACCAAGCTGGGCGGCAAACGCTGAGACAGAATGGCATCGCGTAACGATTCTTGAATCTTGGCATAGCGTGGAGCTTGCCCTTCTTGAACGCTGTTAGAACTATCGTCAATGGTCAGAACCACATCCTCCACAAACTTATCCTTCCCTAGTTATTACCAAGTCCTGCTTAGCTACCACCATCAAGGCAAAGATACACATAAATTGTTATATCTTAACACTTCCCACCCCGCCTTTTGAGCCGAACAAATCCGGCAATAGCCTGCCAAACACCCTCAAACAGATACTCACCAAGATTTCGTGTATTTTTTCTATGCAAAACAAAATATTAGATTATTTAACGCCAGTCTGCGCCGTAGAATTACAGCACGCCACTTGCCAGATAATGTTTTTTGTATCCATACTACATTTTATAACTTTAAAAATGAGCACGCCATTGTCACCAAAACTGACTACCAACAATTCAGGGGAACAATGCAATGGGACATACAAAAGACATCAACGAACCGGCAACGGCTGGATCAGACAATAGCAACAAGAACTTGCTGGAAGCCTCCATTTTACCGGTCTGGCTGAATCAGCGAACGATTGGATTCTTTGGTTTTATATGGTTATGGATCGGGATGGCCGTCATCATTGCCACCTTCCAGCTCGGCGCGGGTGGTGTTGCTGGCCTACCACTGATTCAGATCGTGGCGATCATCTTCTTTGCCAATCTTGTGCTTGGCATCGTCATGAGTCTTACCGCTGATATTGGTACAGAACACGGTCTCTCGTTTGCCGTCTACTTACGTGCCCCCTTTGGGCTCAAGGGCACGCATCTTCCTGCTGTCTCCCGTGGTGTGGTCGCCGCCATTTGGTTCGGTGTACAAACTTATCTCGGCGCCCTGGCCCTTAACGGCATTGTGGAGTACCTGTGGGGGTTTGATAATTGGGTATTGTGGTATGTGCTTTTCGCGGTAGTGCAGATCGTCAACACCGCTCTCGGCATTCGCGCAGTAGAATTACTCGCCTCTATCGCCGCCCCCTGCATCGTCGCCATCTCAGTCTGGATGTACTTCACGCTCAACGTGTTAGCTGAGACCAACGGCATCAATATCTGGACGTTTGTTGGCGATCAACAAGTATTGCCTTTGGCGCTGTTCTTCGCCAATATGGCTTTTTGGTCAGCATTGGCAGTGGATATTCCCAACCTAACCCGCTTCCTACGCACGCCTGGAGGACAACGCAGCTTCTTCGCCCGCAATCGCAACGTCTTCGTCGCGCAGTTTCTGGCCTTACCTGCGACCCAGGCCTGGGTTGCGTTGATTGGTGGCGTATCCTTTATCGCGGCAGGTGACTGGAACCCCGTCACCGTCATTCAAGGCCAGGGCGGTGGCTTCACCATGGTGGCACTATTGGCCATGGTGATATTGGCTCAGTGGTCTACCAATAATGCCGCCAACTTGATTCCGGCAGCCCTTACCTTCGTCAATGCCGGTGCCCCTCGTATTAGTTATCCTGTCGCCTTGGTCATTGCCGGTATCATCGGCACCGCTTCCATGCCTTGGCTGATTCTGAACAATTTGTTTACCTTCCTCAGCTACTATGGCGCGGTACTCTCCGCTGTCGGCGGCATCATGGTCGCGGACTACTATATTTTGCGGCACCGTCGCCTTAATGTCCCAGCCTTATACGATCCCGCCGGCCAATTCCGCTTTTTCAATGGCTTCAATCCAGCTGGCATTATCGCCTGGCTGGCGGGCGGGGCCATGGCACTCATATTCCTAGAGTACGCCTATGCCGTTGGCTTCATCACCGCATTGGCAGTGTATGTGCTACTGATGAAAACCTGGATCCTGCGCCGCTATCCTCAAGAAGAGTTAGATAGCAATTTTGATGATCGTTTTCTCGCGACATCAGTAGGGCTTAACTGGGTTTATACCGAGCAGAAGCGCTTCGAGCGCCTGACAGCCGACGATATCCCGGCCTCTGCACTCAAGCGTGAAGATCGCTAAGCTGGCTATCACCATCGCCACAGCGCCAGTCGACCAACTCGGGGGATGTTTAGCATGACCTATTACACAAACACTGCTCTTGCCACCGGCGAAGCCATCAAACATGGCAAGCTCGACCCTGTCATGCTGACACGCCAATGTCTGGCAGCAGCTAAAGACAGCAACTCAGTGTTTATATCGCTTACTCCCGAACGCGCCATGTTAGAGGCCGAGGCCGCTGCGCATCGCCAAGCGCTGGGGGCTTCGCTAGGGCCGCTAGATGGGGTCCCAATCGCCTGGAAGGACCTTTTCGATATTGCAGGGACGGTGACGACGGCTGGCAGCCGAGTGCTCACCAAAAAGCCTGCCAAATACGATGCCACTGCAGTTCGCCATGCGACAGCGGTTGGCATGGTATGCCTAGGCAAGACCAATTTAACCGAACTGGCCTACTCAGGCCTTGGGCTAAATCCGCACTATGGCACGCCTCACCACACGCCGGGCACAGGAGAACCGAGGGTGCCCGGCGGCTCCAGCTCTGGCTCAGCAGTGGCCGTTGCCAAAGGCATCGTCCCTGCAGCAATCGGAACCGATACGGCAGGCTCGCTTCGTGTACCTGCCGCTTTTAATGGCCTGGCATCCTATCGCCCATCCCAGGCTCGCCATAGTCGGCAAGGCGTCACTCCCCTAGCCCATAGCCTGGACACCATTGGCGTCATCGCTAATTCCTTGGAAGACTGCCTGGCCATTGACGATGTCATGCGAGGAGAAGAGGTCACAACGCGGGAGCGCGCTGACCCCGAACGCACGGTCATCGTGCTGGATACCGCCTATCTAGACGACGAACGTATCGAAGAAGGCGTGCGGAAAAACCTAGAGCGCAGCGCCGAGCAGCTTAGTAATGCTGGCTTTCACCTGATCAGACGAAAGCTTGCCAGCGTGAGCGACACCCTGCACCTCATTCAACATCACGGCTGGCTGGGCGCAGCAGAGGCTTACACCGAGTACCGTGAGCTGTTGGAAAGTGAAGCTGCAGAAGCTATGGATCCAAGAGTTCGGCAGCGATTAATGAATGCGCAGAAGATGGCACCGGACAGCATAGTGACGCTTTATCGCCAGCGCCGGTCACTTCAAGCGCAACTTCGCCATGAACTCGCCGGGGCGACGCTACTCTCCCCCACGGTTGCTCACACGGCTCCTCTCCTTGCCCCTTTGGAAGACAACCCAGAGCGTTTCGCTGAAGTGAATCTCGCCACGTTGCGGCTGAGCATGGTGGCAAGCCTGCTTGACTCCCCCGCTATCGCGCTGCCCAGCGGTGTTGACGAGAACCAGCAGCACACCAGCATCCAGCTAACGGCGCCTTGCGGAGAAGATGAGGCACTTATGCGCGTAGCGCTTGCCGCCAGCGATCACTTGGGCTTCCCGGCTGCCAACCAATAGGCCCGTTGCCACTCTGAATCAACTGTTAAAGGAGCTGTTATGTGCGGATTATGCGGCGTATTCGGCGGTGAAAACCACTGGAGCACTCACATCGAAGACCCTGAGCAGGCTCACTACGAGCGTCGCCGTGCCAGGGCCTATCGGGCAGAACTGATCAACCGCGTACTTAAGCCGCATCGCCTCGTGCTCGAAGATTTTCAGGCATCCAGCTTCGTGATCGCCAGCGCAACAGGCAAACGCGAGATGGTTCAGGATCTAGGCGGCATCTGGCGCCAAGCCGAACTGATGACTGGGCGGGATATCGACCCGTTAGATGCAAATTTTCTGGCATCGTTAAACTAACGCTTAGATGTTTCTAGTTTGCCCCAGAGAGGAGCCGATCAATGAACGACAAGACGCCACTGCTACCGGTGCACGTGATATCCGGCTTTCTGGGCAGTGGCAAAACCACCTTGCTCAAATCGGTACTGGCCAGTGAAGACTTCGGCGACAGCGCCGTACTAATCAACGAGTTCGGCGACGTGGGCCTAGACAACCGCCTGCTAGGTGAAATCGCCGAAGATGCCGTGCTGCTCTCCAGTGGCTGTGTCTGCTGCACCATTCGTGGCGAGCTGTCTGATGCGTTACGGCGCCTGATGTCACAGCGGCAGGACGGCAAAATTCCGCCCTTCAAACGCATCATTCTGGAAACCACTGGCCTGGCCGACCCCGGCCCCATCGCCTCAACGATCACAGCTGATCCTGTACTGCAGCACCATCTGCGCCCAGGCACCAATCTCACTCTGGTCGACGCCCTCAACGCCACCGCCAGCCGCAAGCTCCAGCCGGTGTGGGAATCCCAGATTGCGGTAGCCGACAAACTCGTCATCAGTAAGGTCGACCTAGTCGATCAAGCCCAGCTTGATGAGGTTCAAAGCCTGATTGACACTATCAACCCGGCAGCACAGCAATTGGGGCAGGAAGCCTTAAAGCAGGCCAGTGATGAGCTCTTTGGCAGTGGGCCGCATATTGACCACTACAGCTACTCAGAGGTAAAAACATGGCTTGGGCCCTGGCGTAAGCCGCCAGCACCTGACGCGGCCTCTCACCTTGGAGATGTTCAGTCATTCCGCCTCTGCTTCGACGGCGAAGTGGACTGGACGTGCTTTGGCCTTTGGCTATCCATGTTGCTCAACCGCCATGGCAGCCACATTATGCGTGTCAAAGGCGTGCTGCATGTAAAAGGGGATACCCGGCCGGTGATCATACACGGTGTTCAGCACACCATTCACCCGCCAGAGCACATAGACGCCTGGCCTGAAGACGACCGCATTTCAGAGCTGATTTTCATCACTCATGGCATCACCGCCAAGTGCGTGACAGACTCGCTGAATACCTTCATGAATGCTGTTAGCAACCACCCAAGCCCCAGGATATTCCATGCATGAAGCTGCATCCCCCAAACCGCTAGCCATGCCCTATGTGCAGCGAGGTCCGGTCACGCTAAGGGTGCTCGGCACATCGGTAACGCTGCTTGAAATCATTCGCAAGCGTGCTCGGGAAGACTTGGGCCTTCGCCTAACTTTTGAGGTTCTTGATGGTGTAGCCGCACAGCAAGCGGGAGTATTAACCCCTGACAGCTTCGATATTTATGACCAATGGTTTCACAACGTGGACTTCGTGTGGCCCGCTAATGCGATTCAACCCATTCAGGTGGATCGCATTAAACACTGGGACATGATCAATGACCTCCCCAAGACCGGTAGGCTGACACCCCACGCTCCCCTGGGGGCAGGCAGTAACCCGGTCAAGCTACTCTATGTCCAACCCGATGGCAGCTACGGTTCTCGCCCTAGTGGGCATATCACCATGCTTCCTGTTAGCCACAATGTGGACAGCTTCGGTTATCGCACAGACATGCTCCCCAAAGGGCTGGATATCGACAAGGAGAGTTGGAGCTGGTTGTTGGACAAGCGCTGGAAAGGCATGGTCAGCCTGCAAAATGACAGTGCCATCGGCGCTATTGACGCCGCGCTGGCAGCCAAAGCAGCGGGCCTGGTCGAGTTCGACAATCTAGGTAATCTCAGCCTCGCAGAGATTGACAGCCTGATTGACTGCCTGATCAATCTCAAACGTCAGCAACACTTTCGCGCCTTCTGGAGCAACCAGGATCAAGCATCTTCCGATATGGTGCGCGGCCGGGTCGGCATCGAAAGTCTGTGGTCGCCCGCCATGACGGATCTCAAAAAGCGCAATATCAAGGTGCGCATGGCGGCCCCCACAGAAGGCTATCGCGCCTGGTACGGCGGCATGTCAATATCACGGCATGTGAAGGGGCGCACGCTAGATGCGGCTTATGACTACCTCAACTGGTGGATTTCTGGATGGCCCGGTGCCGTCATGGCCCGCCAAGGCTATTACATTTCCACCCCCGAACTGACCCGCCCTCACCTTTCCGCTGCAGAGTGGGACTTTTGGTATGGCGGCAAACCTGCCGCCAAGAACCTTCCGGGCCCCGATGGCACCTCAGATATGATTCATCAAGGCGAAATCCGCGACGGCGGAGATTATCAGACAAGAATGAGCCGCATTGCAGTGTGGAATACCGTCATGGATGAGCATAACTATTTGGTCAGGCGCTGGAATGACTTTATGTCGGCTTAAGTCTTGTGTTTGATTTAGCATTTAGCCTCCTCTCGCCCTCAGCCCTCATACTGGCAACTAACAGTGTCATGACCATAAATACATGACCTCGCCTCTTGGCTTTCAAGAGCTTACGCGGGGTTCGTGTTTGCTCCTCCAGCTCCCATCTAATCAAGACTGCGACGCGCCAACGCTAGAAAAATGTATGCCCTAATCAGCAGGCCACGAAGGAGCGTTGAAATGAAAAGCTTGCGAGCTTCAGCCTACTTCGGCAGCTTGTGCTAGGCTAATTTCAGTAGGAATTAGGCCGTGCCCGGAAGCTAAAAGACAGCGTATAGCTTGGCACCCAAGACTGAAAACGCCCCCGAGCAGACATTCCGGAAAAAGCAGCAGGCACTCAAATTTTGACTATACGGCCTAACGGAAATTAATAGACCTAAGAATCATAGCCTTAGGAGAGCCTGACAAGCTGCATTTGCCGGAAAAAGGTGCCCGCTCGTTCATTCAATCATAGAACGCGCCGTCTAATACACTGTTAGGCCTGCTAGGGAGGATCGATGACTATCAACCACAATAGCAAATGCGCTGACTGCACAGCTGGTAGGCCTTCCGATGCCTGTGTCGAGATCGGTCAGGACGTGCATATCAATGGTGGTCCTGCAGGTGACACTGATCATTCCTTCATGCAGTGCCAGAACTGCGGCTCTGTTTTAGTCCGTATTCGGGATAGTGGCGGGCTTGGCGGCAATGGCACCTTCTATCAGGTGCTCACGCGTGGTCTCTACT